>JBCBWU010000011.1:0-60715 GCA_039816955.1 Bacteroidota bacterium | reverse complement strand
TTCCAGAAAATCTTTTTAGGCCCTACCTACACAGCTTTTTTTAGACCGGCACAGAAAAACCCTGACGAACTAGCCACCAGGGTTTTTCTATGCAGTAAATTCAAGTCCAGTTTAGCGTAAACCCGCAATACGCCTGAGGGCGTACTGCGCCCACCAGGTGCTAGTCGACAAGCTTCATTACCTCAGCCTGCGTCTAGCGGGGCTAGTGGGGGGAGATTAAAGTAAATTAGCCTCTCTTCCTATTAAAAAGCAAATAATTCTGTAAAGACCATCTTCCATCCAAAACCATAGGGTTAAAGCAATTATCATAAAAGATGAAATTACAATACACCATTTTTTCACATCTGTATTCAATCCGATTTTTTTTAAAATATCAGACTCTCTCTTCCTAAAGTGTTTTTCATTAAAGTAATAAAGAACTAATCCAACAACACCTGATAATAGGCCATGGTAGGGAACTGCAACTTCCTTACCATAGTCTAAATATATAATGGCATTTATAATTGAAAATATCAGTGCCATTTGAACAAGTGCAATAACACCTGCAATGTTAATTACTGGCGCGAAATTCTTTTGTACTTTAATTACTTTAGTGTAGAACTGATATAAACTATAATATAAATAGTCCATAATTAATAGTTGAGCCTGTAACCGAGTCTATCGGCTTCCATTAAGGTTTGCTCTATAGGGGTAAAGTCACCAGTGTAAGGATTATACTGAATATTACAGTTACAGAGGCTTTCAATTATATAACCTCCATTGTATCCTAAACTGAGTGCCGCCCCTTTAAGTCCTAGGAAGCCACTACCATTCATAGCTTGATCTGCCATGCGTTTTCGCTCAAGATAATTTCTTAAATTCGGATCAGGATTATTGCTCATATTGAATTGATATTCTACTTCAGTTAATCCTATGCTCAATATCCCCAAACTTGTACCCAACTTCCCATAAGCAGCAGCCCTACTTTGCGCAAGACTTCTGCCACCTGTAGAGCCATTTCCATAGAACGGTCTAGATTTGCCAGGAGCTGGAGCAAAAGAATATTGTTGACCATTTAAACCTTGCCAAAACTTACCAGATTCGTCAACGATATTGAATCCTTTCGCAGTACTTAAACCGCCTATAATACTTAATTCCGCCGAACGAGCTCCAGCTAAATTTCCATCTTCTCCTGAGAATGATGCAATTGCGCTTGCGTCGTCAGTAGCACCTTGTGAATAGGCACCATATATATATTCATCTCCAGTTTTGCGTTCTGTAAAAACAAATGATTTATCTCCAGCCGCATCCTTCTCTTTCCTAATCCTGCCCCTCATATTATTTTCCCTTCTGAATCTTCTTGCCTCTTTTCTAGTTTCAAAAAGCCCTAACGGATCAGCGTATAAAACAGGATTGTTGAAGCCGTGTCTATATGGTGTTAACATTGGCATTAACTCTGCCATAGGATCAACTTGCATCCATCTTCCAATTGCTGGGTCATAACTTCTAAACGGAGCCTGATAAGTACTCGTTGCTTCTTCATACTCTATCCCATTATACCGATATACATTGTCCGGGGCTACCGTCGCAAACCACGCTCCCGTCATATCCAGCCCGAAGGGATAGTAATTCTTCTCTAGGACGATCTCATTATTCGGATCGTAGATACTGCCCACACTGATCGCCCCATCCTGATTGATGTCTGAAAAGGTAAGGCGCATATTGCCCAGATGGTCTTTGTGGTAGTATTCGAGACGTCCTGGTATGTCTCCTCCTTTCCCCCAAACAAAAAATGCCGCACATCAAAGATGCACGGCATTTTTCCCAGCAGGAGATTACCTTCCTTACTTCACTGTAAAGTTATAAGTAATGGTACCACACTGGCGATCTACAGAGCCACTGGAGAAGCCCCAGCGTTTGGCGTTTCGGATCGCCGCGTTAACGAGCTGTGAGTCAGTAGTTGTAGAGCCACGCTGAGTAAACTTAACCGAGCTGGGGATAACGCCACCGCTAGCATCCACGCACAGGCTTACCACAACGACCCCCGATTTCTGACTATTCTCAATAATCCGCGGAGAATTACTTACTCCCCGGCTACCTAGACCTCCACCAACGTTACCGGCACCGAAACTCTTATTACCGATATTAGTGGAGTTTGGATCTCCGTTCTCAGCACCTCCATCTCCTGGTTGGTTGGTATTTCCACCACCACTACCGGAGTTGAAAAGGCCACCAATATCATCACGGGTAGCTTGAGCTGCTGCTTCTTGCTGGCGACGACGTTCGGCTTCTTGGCGCTCTCGCTCACGTTCTGCTGCTTCCTGACGTTGACGTTCGCGTTCCGCTTCTTCCCGGTCACGACGCTCGGCAGCTTCCCGTTCGCGCTGTTGGCGCAAAGCTATTGCTGCTGGATCTTCGGTTGTTACCGTTTCCCGCTGTACGGGCTCTGGATCTGGAGCAGAAGGGGGGGGTGTTTCTTCCACTTCTGGCTGTTCTGGTTGTGGCACCTCCTCCGTTTCCTCTACAGACTCTGTTTCCGTAGTTGTCGCCGGTGGTGCATTGAGATCATCTCCCATACCAATGTCAGGGATACCCAAGTTCACCTGGATACCTTCTTGCCCGGGAGGCGGATTTTGGTACCAGAACAAGGGTAGCAATAATAGGATAATCAGCAGCAGGAACATAATGCCACCCGCAATCTGTCCTTTCCGCTTATTCGCCAGTTCTTTGGCCGTTAGTACGTCGTCCATGCTAGCTATTTTTTGTCTAATGGATGCACAAAAATCTACAATTGCATAAACGTTGTGCACAAATTCATTGATTCAAAAAAAGTAACTCCTTAAAGCTACCTTAACTACTTCTCTGGTGCCAAAACGCGGTTGATCTCAAACTTTAGAGTCAGATCCATCACGGCTACCACATCTTCCACCTTAGCCCCCTTATCAATCGAAATCAATACACTTTCCGACTTTGGTGCCTTACCTGCACCCAAGCGACGCAACTGCCCCTCCAGTTCGGGAAGTGTGATACTGCGGTTGTTATAATAAAAAAGACCGCGTTTATTAATCTTGATTTCGTCAATCGAACGGGTGCTACTCACCCGCTTTTGTGTACTTCCCGGCAGATTGAAGTTGATAGCATTTGGTGCCACCAAAGTAGAAGTAAGCATAAAAAAGATCAGTAGCAAGAAAATAATATCCGTCAAAGACGACATACTAAATTCAGCACTAACCTTACTTCTTTTTTTGATACCCATAATGTGGTCTAATGTGATCTTATGATCTTGGTTGTGTGGCTAAAATCGCCTGCACTTTTAGTGCAGCTGCAATGCCCAGTACTTCAGTAACCTTTTCAAAGTCGGTTCCCACCTCCGCAACAATAGTGATAGCCGTATGCTCTTGATCAGCAATCGAACGCACCTTGGAACGCAAAATTCCAGATAAATCGCTCTGGCGTACTGGCTCATTATCAACTTCGTAAGACCCATCTTTAGTAATTCCCACAACAATGGAAACCGGAGCTACGGTCTTGGAGTCCGACTGTGGTAATTCATACGGATTAATCCGCACGAAGTTAGACGTCAGCATAAAGAAAATCAGCAAGAGAAAGATAATGTCGGTCAAAGACGACATGCTAAACTCTGCGCTGACTTTACTATTTTTCTTTAAACCCATAATTGAGGGATATTATACGGTAGGCTCCTGGAGCAAGTCCATGAAATCTACAGTGGTACGTTCCATTTTATAGACTACTTTCTCTACACTGGAAACCAGTACGTTATAACCTACAAATGCGATGATACCAATAAACAGCCCTCCCGCAGTGGTAATTAAGGCCTGATAAATACCCTCAGCTAACTGATCGGGCGCCACATTCTTTTCGGTAGCCATTTTCTGGAAGGCAGCAATCATACCCGTTACCGTTCCGAAGAAACCAATCATCGGAGCAGCACCAGCAATAGAGGCCAAGGTACTGAGGTTCTTTTCCAAACGGAAAATCTCCAGGTTACCTACGTTCTCAATGGCGGCGTCAATATCACGAAGGGGCTTACCAATTCGCTGAAGGCCTTTTTCAACCATACGCGCCACCGGCGAATCAGTTGATTGACAAAGCGCCTTTGCTCCGGCGATGTTACCGGAAGAAACGTTTGCTCGAATATTGTTGATGAAGTTCTCGTCGATTCGGCCAGCCTGCTTGATGGTGGCGTAGCGCTCGAAGAAAATAACGGTAGCGATGACCGCTAAGAAAAGTAGAATTGCCACGATGATGATACCCATGGTACCACTATTGGCAATAATGGAAAACAAGCTTTCGCTTTCCTGGGTAATCTCGTCGGTACCAATATCAGGAGTCTGAAAAAACAGAAGAAGGTGCTGAAACATGCGGTTCTTTGTTTTGTAATTTTTTGTGCTGTCCCTGCTAATGCAAGTCCGGAAAAGGGTTAAAACTATAGCCTGGACGGAAAATTAACGAATGTTAAGGCCGCAAATTATAAAAAGTGGGTAGATTCTTAAGAAACACCTCCACCGATTTTTCCGGAGCGGCGCTTTTGTTCAGACAAATGGTACCCCAATTGTGGTGAACGCTAGCTTGTTTATATCGTTAGGTATTCGCAAATTAAAGGCTAACAATCTCATCCCTTATTGTATGAAATACGCTGTCTCCCTATTTGTGTTGCTTTTTAGCCTGATGTTTTCTACCGCAAATACTCAAACCAGCCTTAGCGGAGTGGTCAATGTCTACGGACAATTATCAGCCCAAGACGAATGCAACAACAGTATTACCCTCAGTAATGCCTCCGCCTTTACGCCAGGTATGGGCATTATTATTCTACAGACCGCGGGGGCTACCATCAACCTGAGCAATTCTGGCAGTTACGGAGATATCGAGGCACTCAACGGCAGCGGCGATTTTGAGTACAACCGTATTGTGGATATTACTGGTAACGAAGCGACCTTAGAACTGGCAATTCAGCACAACTACACTCCTACTATCACCCAGGTTATTGGCTTCCAAATCTATGATGATGCTAACGTTGATAATCTGGTCACCCCTGTTGCCTGGAATGGGAACACGGGGGGAGTAGTTGCCCTGGAGGTCACCGGTACTTTAACCCTCAATGCGGATATCGACGCCAGCGGGGCAGGTTTCCTGGGCGGTGCGCCTTTCGCTATCGAAAACAATAATTGCAGTTTCCTTTTCAACTACAACAACTACGCTTACGAGAGCGACGACTGGCGCGGTGCTCCCAAGGGCGGAGGTATCGGACAGGCCGCTCCCAATGAACCACACGGTCGTGGCGCACAAGCCAACGGTGGCGGCGGTGGCAATGATCACAATAGCGGCGGTGGTGGCGGTGCCCTCTACACACCAGGCGGAATAGGCGGTACAAATAATGAACCCAGCACTTTTGGTTGTGATGGTGATTTCCCCGGTCGTGGTGGCAAGGCACTCAATACCGGACTGCTCTTCCTGGGCGGTGGCGGTGGTAGTGGTCATGGCAATAACGACAATCCCAGCGGCGGCGGTAATGGGGGTGGAATTATTATCATAAAAGCAGCTAGTGTGAATTTTAGCGGTGGTGCCTTGCGGAGCAACGGCCAATCTGCCATCACTGCCCAGGGTGACGGCGGCGGCGGTGGCGGCGCGGGTGGCAATATCCTGCTGATAGCCGATAACTTAGCTGGCACCAGCAACATTAGTGCTACTGGAGGCAATGGTGCCAACGCGAACAATGGCAATCGAGAACGCTGCTTTGGCCCTGGTGGTGGAGGTAGTGGTGGCGCATTTTGGTCCAACCAAACTACTACCGCAACTCTGAGCGGTGGTATCCCGGGCTTGAGTACCAACTCTACCGAATGCTCAGACGGGACCAACGGCGCAGAACAAGGCGCTACCGGTCTGACCTTCGAGCTAGCTGACCTCCCCCAGGGGGAAACTTTCGGTCCTCCGATGATTACCGCCATCTCCTCCGATACGGTCACTTGCGTAGACAACTTGATCACCTTATCTACCGAAATTGACGATCTAAATGTGATGGTCCAATGGCAACGCTTTGATGGCGCTACCTGGCAATCTTTAGTAGATGTGCCGGGTGTGTACACCGGAACAAACACCACTGACCTCCTCATTACAGCCTCACCGGCCACGGCAGGGTTCTATCGGATTATCATTACTCCCAATAATGAGTGCTTCGACACAACTCCCTCCGGTCAAATCTTACTGACGGTCTTGGATCAGGCCGGCGCTTCACCCAATTTTACCGTCAACGGGCTCACGGCCAACTTCCTGGCCAACATCACTAACGGGCAAGTGCTACAATGGACCTTTGAGCCGGGTCAGACTTCGACCACTGAGAACCCCAGCTACACCTTTCCCGCCGGAGGAACTTACCCCGTAACACTCCTCATTTCGAATGAGTGTGGAGAACAAGCATACGAATTGCTGGTAACGGTCGCAGAGGCTATCGTTGCTGCGGCCTCCGCTAGTTCGCAGGAGGGCTGTGCCCCCTTTATTGTGGTCTTTGAGGATCAAACCGCCGGTAATGTAAGCGAGCGCAACTGGACGTTCCCCGGTGGTGAGCCCGCTACTAGCACCGCCAGTAACCCCGTGGTCACTTTCGCAACGCCCGGAACCTACGAAGTCCTACTGGAAGTAAGCAATGGAACAAATAGCTCAACTACTACGATCAACATAGAAGTCTTTACACCACCGAACCCAGCCTTCTCTGTAATGACGGACCAATTGACCATTAGCCTACAGAACTTAAGTACCGGTGCAACTAGCTTCGTGTGGAACTTTGGGGATGGCAATACCAGCATGGAAACCAACCCAATGCACACCTATACTAGTCCAGGCACCTACGAAGTGACGCTCAACGCCAGCAATGACCGTTGTGCCGTGGCAGCTGGGCAGACAGTATCCGTAGGAACCACTTCTACTAACGAGGTATCAGCTGCCGCCGTTCGATTCTTCCCTAATCCGGTAGAGGAAACCCTGCAAATAGAAAACTGGCAGAAGGGAATAATCCAATTATTCACAATGAACGGACAATTGCTTAAGACCTGGACCAATCCTAGGCCTACAGTTGATGTTGGTGATGTACCAGCTGGCGTGTACGTACTGGGAGTACTGGTGGATGGCCAAGCCGTTTATGAGCGCTTGATTGTGCAGTAAACCTATTGGTGCGGGCGCTCAATCATTTCAGAATCCTCCGTGGTTTTAATTACGTTGACCCCACACTTTTGGAGCGCAAAAGTGAGAATAGCAAATCCTAAAATAACGACAATGATAATTTCTCCTCTGGAGATTACTTTGCGGGCCATCGTTCCGACCTTTGGTTCGGTGCCAAAGATAATTCATCGTGTTCTTAAGGCTTGAACTTATGCAGTGGTAATTACGGACCGCTTCTTTATGGCCGTGCAAAGCACCTAATGTAATGAGTAGTGAGCTTTGCCAGTGGTTTAAACTTGCTTGCGACAAGCTCTCCTAAAGGCAAAGCTCACTGAAGAATAATTTAGTGAACAGCCGGATTTTCCGAAAGGAATTTCTCCGTCTTGGCGCTCTCCACCTTGTTGATGAATTTATCCGCTTCGTGTCGGTCTCGTATCACCTTAGCTAAGGTAAAACAAGAGGTAACGCTGAATAAATAGGACATGGCAATGAAGCCCTTGATGGCAAAGTCGGCCTCTAAATAAACCAGTCCGGCCGTTAAGCCTACCGCTGATACGACAAACGCGAGCCACGACATGGTGTAGAACGCTTTCGTGTTGTGGTTTTCATAAATGTAGTTCGGCATTGCGATAAGATTTACTTAAACGATAGCCCAAACTAGCCGCAGCAGCCCCTGCCTTGCCAGATAAATGGATCAACGGCGGCTCTGGCTAGACGAATAAGCGCCTAATCGCTATAGTCAAAACTTTATTCGCTGATTGTTAGCTTGGATTTATGCCAACTGCTGCTTGATCCAATTCCTGGCCAAATCAAAAACTTGCTGCTGTTCTGGCTCATTATGAATTTCGTGAAAGAGGCCGTCCCAAATTTTTACCTGTACATTTCCGCTAATGCGTTCTCCAAATTCTCGACTGGCCGGAGCAGAGGTAATACCGTCTTCGCCACCGTGCATCAGTAAGAGGGGCACTGGAAACTCACCTATAAATTGATCAAGGTACAGGCCCGTATCCAGCATACTCATGCCCGTTATTGCGGTGAGCTTATCATGTACCAGTGGGTCGGCAATGTAGGCATCAACTACGGCTTGATCACGAGAAAGTTGATCTACCGCCAAGCCATTGGGTTGCGTGAAGCCGGGATACAGCCCCTTCATCATTTTGCCAAGTGCTACCATCATCGCTGGTGGCTCGAAAGCCAGGCGAATATGGGGCGCAGAAACAATAGCCCCCTTTATACTTGGGTTGCGGCGCAAGACGTAATTAAGAAGCAGGTTACCCCCCATACTATGCCCGTACAAGAACACCGGCACATTGGGATAACGTTGTTCTGCCTCCACTAGCAGTTGGGCTATTTCATCCAGAAAAGCATCGTAACTGGAGGTATGCCCTTTTTTACCTTCGCTTTGCCCGTGCCCCCGACGATCATAACCGATGGCGGCTATCTTATTGCTATGGAGATACTCGACTAAATGTTCGTAGCGATGGACGTGTTCTCCCAGCCCGTGAACCAGTCCCACTACCGCTACTGGCTCGGCACAAGGCCAGTTTACACCGTATATTTTAAGTTGATCCGCAGTAGTCCAAGAAAAAGCTTCAGCTTGCATATTTGGTAGATTTAGCGTGGCTGCTCGGAGGCAACTTGGACCAAGTTAAGGAGAAAAAACAGGCTGGTGGGTATCATTTCATAATTGGATATCTTTGCGCGGCACGCTGCGCTAGTATTCTTTAATCAACTTCACTTAGCATTCCTTTATGAGCTTACGGATTATCTTCATGGGAACCCCCGACTTTGCTGTACCTTCTCTACGTATTCTTGTGGAAGCCGGATACGAAGTGGTAGCGGTGATTACTGCTACGGATAAGTATGGTGGTCGTGGTGGAAAGAAACTACTACAGTCAGCTGTAAAGCGGTACGCTGTAGAGCAAGGTATTCCGGTGCTACAACCGAAGAACCTCAAAGCTGAATCTTTTGTAGAGGAGTTAAGCAGCTACCGTGCCGACCTACAAATTGTGGTTGCCTTTCGCATGCTGCCAGAGGTCGTCTGGAATATGCCCCGCTTGGGCACCTTTAATCTACATGGTTCTCTGCTTCCCAAATATCGTGGAGCCGCTCCCATCAACTGGGCAGTTATTAATGGCGAAACAGAAACCGGCGTCACTACCTTCTTTATCCAACATGAAATTGATACTGGGAATGTGATCATGCAAACCTCGATGCCCGTTGGTCCTGACGAGACCGCCGGTGATGTACACGACCGCATGATGCAGTTAGGAGCCAAAACCGTACTCGAAACGGTGCAAGCCATTGAAGAGGGTCCCGTTGAGGCAGCGGTGCAAGATCATACTCAAGCTACTCCCGCTCCTAAGCTCAAGGCAGAAAACACTAAGATTGATTTCTACCAATCAGCGCTCAGTGTACATAACTTCATCCGTGGTCTTTCTCCTTTTCCTGGCGCCTGGACTACCTATCAAGAAGGAAAATGGAAAATTTTGCGGGCCAGCTACATGGAAGAACCACATGAGCTTTCTCCTGGCACCGTGGTCAGCGATCAGAAGTCGACCTTCAGTATTGCGGTAGCAGATGGTTTTATTTTGGTAGAAGAATTACAAGTTCCTGGGAAGCGGCGTATGCGAACACAAGACTTCCTAAACGGCTGGCGTTCTCCAGACGGAGCCATGCAGTTTGAATAATCAGAACCTCACCTTATCCAATGCTGTCTAGTATACAAAACTTATCCACCGTATTCGTCTTCGCAATTGCCCTGTTGCTCATGGGTTATCAGGCCAAACCGGCCCCTACCCCACCCGAGACGCTGGAACGGCTGCAGACCTTCACCTTTGAAAACAGCGCCTATATCAAGGATAAGACCTACCAGGTGATGCTGCCCGCTAACTATCAGGATAAATCTAATAAATCCTATCCGGTCATCTACATGATGGACTGTCAGAACCTCTTTTTTGACAGCCTTTCCTATAGCAAACATGCGTGGCGGGTAGATCAAGTGCTAGATTCACTCATAGAGCAAAAAGAGACTAAAGCAGCCATAATTGTTGGTATTAATAACGCTGGTACGGAACGTTTTCTTGAGTATATGCCGCAGGCTCCCGTAGAAAGTTTACCACAAGCGGCGCAAGATTCATTGGCGAGCAGCACTGGAGGCCTTGTCTTCTCTGACCAATTTTTACAATTTCTTACCAAAGAGCTTAAACCACTTATTGATGAAACTTTCCGAACCTTACCGGACCAGGAAAACACCATAATTGCTGGTTCTAGTATGGGCGGGCTTATTTCCATGTACGCCGGCTGTGAGTACCCAGAGGTATTTGGTACCTCTTTGTGTTTATCCACCCACTGGCCCATCGCAATGGACGACAGTGCGCCCATTATTCCAGCGTCTATACTGGGATATTTCACGGAAAAACTTCCACAGCATCACCGCTGGTACTTTGACTATGGTACCGAGGGCTTGGATCAGTATTACGAAAAATATCAGTTACAAGTCGATAGCATTGCACGCGCAGCTGGGTATAATGCACAGAACTACTACAGCCAGAAGTTTGACGGACACGACCACAATGAAGCTTCCTGGTATAGTCGCCTAGCCCTGCCTCTTACCTTTGCGCTAGCTGTCGATTAGGTACTAGCACCTCGTTGGAAATAAGCAGATGTAGCAGATTTGTAACAGACTTTGAGTTCCTTTTTTGGTCCCTACGATTTGCGCGGGTTGGCATTTCACCTACATTTATTGGAACGGTTACTTGGCATCATATTAACCGCAATTTCGGTCTCAAGCCCGCAGCCGAACAGGCGTTATTTGAAGAAGAGGACCTCAGTGATCCTACCTCCTAGAGATTTAGTAGTGCCGATAGTCTGTTCTTTAAGCTAGCGGTGAGCTTTCCTTCCTTACTGTAGACGATGAAGCGAAATTGCTCATCTACAATCGTTATGATGATCAACAGGAAGTAATGACAGCCTTTAATCATTCGGAAGAAGTTTTCTTCCCCTTTGTCTATGCTAGATTGGAAGACTTAAACGATAACTTGATCTTCGAGCACAGTTCCGTAAACGAACAATTATTGCCGGATACTGAAATCGCGGGGGAGGTCGGGACTCCATCTTGCGGGAAGCCAAGCGGGGCGAGTTAGATATAGTCCGCCAAGGCAAGATTTGTGAAAAATTGACGACGCTATTTTTTCGACTCACAAGGCGAAACCACGAAGTAGCTGCGAAGCAAAACGTAGGCATAACCGGAGTTACGGCGAGGCTTTTCAACGCAGTGAGACAGAACTCCGAGGAGCTTGCGACGATCAGCGTAGCTAAAAAGGGCAAGTCAAAATTCATACTTTCTGCCTTGGAGGACTATATTTTCGGACCTGACGTTCCTGATTATGACATCGATCACCAGCTGTACTTAGGAGGGGAAGGGATGGTTGGAACAGCCAATGAGATTTGGGGCCCCAGCTATGAACTGAATGATCAGTTCCGTGGCGCAGTGTATCAGCAGCTTTGGAAAAGTGAAAAAGCAAATTGACAAAACAACAACTCGTCAGGCTACCAAACAAGAATAACAATAAACCAACACGCTCTAACAATCACCCCGCCCCCAACAAACCACCTACGAGCTCAACAAATAATCTCCACCCCAAATCAGATGAAAATTTGGCACAGGCGGCTAATGACGGATAGAATGAATGAAATTGGCATTCTCATCACAAAAAGATGATGTAAATCATGTAGATGATCTTCAGGAATTTAGCATCTTTGCAAGGTTGGAACGCATTTCAACGTCCTGTCCTTAAGCCGTTTTGAACTGACCGGGAAGCAGTTATCTTCAACTGTTATCTCAGTCCCTTGTATGTTGAAAATTATCGCTTATTCTAAACACTTAGTATTAGTATGAAACAACTTTTAAACGCAATCATGCTGCTCCTAGCATTGGTATTGCTACCCGGCCTTGCGCTGGCCCAGCGAACCATTACGGGGCAGGTGACCGACTCAGAATCCGGTGAGACCCTCATCGGTGCCAACATTCTGGTGGTAGGTACCTCCTCTGGTACAATCACCGACTACGACGGCAACTTTGAACTAAGCATTCCAGAAGGTTATGACGTTTTACAGTTTAGCTACACCGGCTACACTACTCAAGAAATTAAGCTTGAAGCCTCCAATGTACTCAACATTCAAATGAGTTCGGGTACCGTTTTAGATGAGGTTGTAGTAATTGGTTATGGTACGGTTAAGCGGGAAGATGCCACCGGCTCGGTGGAGACCATTAGCTCAGATGTCTTTAACCGTGGTGCCATTACTTCAACCCAAGAACTTATCGCTGGTAAAGTAGCTGGTGTATCCATTACCCCCGGTAGCGACCCCGGTGGTGGTGCGACTATCCGTATTCGCGGTGGTTCTTCCCTCAATGCCGGTAATGACCCCTTGATTGTTATCGACGGACTACCACTGGAATCCCGCAATGTATCAGGGGCCAGAAATACGCTAAACATCATTAATCCAAATGATGTGGAAAGCGTAACTGTACTAAAGGATGCTTCTGCTACCGCGATTTATGGTTCACGGGCCTCGAATGGTGTTATTCTGATTACAACCAAGAAAGGTAGCCTGGGTAATGGTGGTGTAAACGTCAGTTATAACGGATCTTTTGCTACAAGTAGCATCCAAAATGAAGTTCCCCTTTACACGGCCGATGAATTCCGGACCTTCGTTCAGGACAATTTTCCTAGCAACACGGATGAACTGGGCAATACCAGCACAGACTGGCAAGACGAAATCTATCAGAGCGGCATTACACATGACCATAATGTAACCGCAACCGGTAATGTTGGCACGCTACCCTACCGGGTTTCTCTGGGTTACACTAACAAGGATGGTATCCTGAAAACAGATAACTTTCAGCGATTGAACTACGGTGTTTCTTTGACTCCAGGGTTCCTTGATAATCGGCTCCAAATTCAGGCCAACTTCAAAGGCACGACAATTGACAACCGCTTTGCCAACCGGGGGGCTATTGGAGCAGCGGCAAGCTTTGACCCTACTCAGCCAGTTTTAGACTCTGAAAGCCCCTATGGAGGCTATTTCACCTTTACCAATAGTGATGGTACTCCAAACACACTGGCTTCGGCCAACCCAGTGGCGCAGTTGATGCTCAAAGACGATATTTCTACCGTAAACCGCTATTTAGGTAATATTTCAGTCGACTATCGCTTTGGCTTTTTGCCGGAGCTTAGGGCCAATGTCAACGCCGGCTACGATTTGTCAGATGGTGAAGGCTCCATTTTCGAACCACAGTTCTACAGCGCCGTATTTGACGCTGCCACTGGTGGTGGCACGATGAATGATTACAACGAACAGATTTCCAACCGTTTGTTCGACTTCTATTTGAATTATGTAAAGGAGATCGGTAGCTCCAAGATTGACCTGATGGCTGGTTATGGCTACCAGCACTTTAAGTTTGAAAAAGAGGATAACCGCAGTGATGTCAATGGGACACCGCAAAATGTGGTGCAGATACTTACCGCTCGAGAATACTTTCTGGTTTCGCTCTTTAGTAGAGCCAATCTTAGCCTTGGTGAGAACTTATTAGTGACCGGAACATTACGTCGTGATGCGACCAGCCGGTTCTCCAAGTCCAATCGGGTCGGCATATTTCCTGCTGCCGCTGTAGCTTACAAATTCGTAAGTCCGGATAACAGCATCGGAATCCTCAACAGCTTCAAACTACGTCTGGGCTGGGGTGTCACGGGGCAGCAAGATGTGGGTGATGAATTCTACCCATATATTCCATCTTACACGATCAGCCTATCTAATGCGCAGTATCAATTCGGTGATGAGTTTGTTCCAACCAGCCGGCCAAGTGGTTATAACGAACAGTTAAAGTGGGAGGAAACCACAACTTATAATGCAGCTGTTGACTTTGGCTTTTTCAATGATCGCATCTATGGTACTTTTGAAGTGTATCAGAGGGATACGGAGGACTTGCTCTTTAATGCACGGCCAGCAGCAGGTACGAACCTGACCAACCGGATTTTTGCCAACATTGGCACCCTAGAAAACAAGGGATTTGAGGTATCATTGAACGTAGTACCTCTTTCCACCAATCAGATGGAGTGGTCTGTAGGGGTAAACCTTACTCGCAACCAAAACAACCTCACTGAATTGATCGGTGACCAGCCTACGGGTGGTATCGGCGGCGGTGTTGGTAACAATATCCAACTGCACCGTGAAGGCTTTGCCGCTAACTCTTTCTACGTATACGAGCAAGTGTACAACGAAAATGGCCAACCTGTAGAAGGACTCTACGTTGATCGCAACGCAGATGGTCAAATCACCTCTCAGGACTTGTACTTGTTTGAGAATCCTGCCCCAGACTACTTCCTGGGTATCACCTCAAACTTCAATTACGGCAACTTTGACTTCTCCTTCGCCGGACGTGCGAACTTTGGCAACTACATGTATAACAATGTCTTGTCGAACTCCACAAATATCGCGGGTGCCCGGAACTCCACTGGTTTCTTGCTGAACCGCCACAATCGTGCGCAGGAGATCAACTTCAACGTACCGCAGTTCTTTAGTGACTTCTTCCTGGAAGATGCATCTTTCTTCCGCATGGACCACATCACTGCTGGCTACCGCTTCACCGAAGTATTCGGTACTGAGCGCGGTGGTAACCTGCGCATCTTTGCTACGCTGCAAAACGCCTTTGTCATCACTAACTACACAGGCCTTGATCCTGAGGTATTTGGTGGTGTTGACAACGATGTATATCCACGCTCACGCACCTTCTTGGTGGGTGTTAATTTGAATCTGTAGTAATTAGTAGACTTTTAAAAATCAAAACGATGAAACGTAACCGTTTTCTAAATAACCTATTACTACTTGCCGGTCTCGCCTTCGTCATGACCTCCTGTTTCAGTGATCTTGACGTAGAGCCTATCGATCCAGATGAGCAGACCGCTAATGTAGTCTACTCCGATCCTGGTTCTTACCGCCAGGTGATGGCAAAGTTGTACGCTGGCTTGGCCGTAAGTGGCCAGGAAGGCCCTTCCGGACAACCTGACATCCAGGATATTGACGAAGGTTTCTCTACCTACTTGCG
This sequence comes from Bacteroidota bacterium, assembly GCA_039816955.1. GTDB lineage: Bacteria > Bacteroidota > Bacteroidia > Chitinophagales > Saprospiraceae > Lewinella. The sequence continues at coordinate 45,456 of JBCBWU010000011.1, read as the reverse complement.
TCAGTACTGGAAGGCCCAAGAATTGACCACCGATGAGGCGGTAATTGCCTGGAACGATGGAAATATCCACGACTACGAGGACATGGACTGGGACGATAACAACGAGTTCATACGCGCCATGTATGACCGTCTGTACTTCCAGATCGCACTCTGTAATGAGTTCTTGCGCGAGTCTACCGAGGACAAATTGAGTAGCCGTGGCCAGAACGATATCCAAGCAGAAGTGGCGGCTTATCGCGCGGAAGCACGCTTCCTACGTGCACTCAGCTACTGGCACGCACTGGATATGTTCCGCAGTATCCCTTTCGTGGTGGAAGCAGATGGCGTTGGTTTCTTCTTACCAGAGCAAACCACACCACGTGCCTTGTTTGAGTGGATTGAGAACGAGATCAAGGATATCGAGCCAGCTATGCTGGACGCCGGCACCAATGAGTACGGCCGCGCGGATAAAGCTGCTTTGTGGATGCTAGCCACTAAATTGTACCTGAACGCCGAAGTATACATTGGCGAAAACCGTGCTGCTGAGGCTTTAGGTTTTGCGACTCAGGTGATCAACGCCGGTTTTGAGTTGGAGCCAGAATACGCACATTTGTTCCTGGCGGATAATGATCTGTCTTCTGAGATCATCTTCCCGGTATTGTTCGACGGAAATAACACTCGTACTTGGGGTGGTATGACCTTCATCATGCACGCAGCCATCGGCGGTGATATGCAGGCTGCCGAATTCGGTATGGACGGTGGCTGGGGTGGTACCCGAACCACTAGTGCCTTTGTGGGTCAATTCCCCGAAGTAGGTGGTACTGTAGTGGAAGCGGTCTTTGATAGCGGCGATTACCCGCTACTGAACGTACCTGGTGCTTACCAGGGCTGGGATCCTGCCAATGACGACACCGCCTTGACTTCTTTGAATTCGGATGACAACTACGAAGGTTACGTTTATATTGCTGAAACTGGTGCGCTTAAGTTTGCCCAAGGTAGTTGGGATACTAACTGGGGTGACAGCGATGGCGACGGTGTACTGGAGCCCGGTGGAGACGATATTACCCTGGAGCCCGGTTTCTACCGAATTCAGGTTAACCTGAATGACCTCACCTACGCGATTACTGAGACCAGTTGGGGACTCATCGGCGATGCCACACCTGGTGGTTGGGATGCTGATACGGATATGACCTACAACGCAGACGAAAATGCTTGGGAGCTTTCAGTTGACCTCCTTGGCGGTCTGGATATCAAATTCCGGGCTAATGACGCTTGGGATGTTAACCTAGGTGACACCGGATCTGATGCCTTACTGGAGTACGAAGGCGATAACATCAAGATTCCTGGCAACGGCAATTATACGGTCAAGCTGTATCTAGGCAAGCAGGATTACACCTACTCTATCGAGTCTAATAATAGCGATGCTCGTAAGATGTTCTTTACGGAAAATCAAGAGTTGGAGATCACCGATGTGTCTCAGTTCAACCAGGGCTACGCTATTACCAAGTGGAGGAACAAGGACCGCGCCGGAAACGATGGTAAGGACCTCACCTTCCCTGACACCGACTTCCCAATGTTCCGCCTCGCAGATGCGTACCTGATGTATGCCGAAGCACACCTACGTGGTGGTGGTGGCGACCAAGGAACAGCTATAGAGTATGTGAACATCGTACGTAATCGTGCTGGTGCAGGTACCATCACTGGAGATGACCTGACACTAGACTTCCTGTTGGATGAGCGGGCACGTGAGCTGTACTGGGAGTGCCACCGTCGTACTGACCTGGTCCGCTTTGGCCAGTTTACCGATGGTACTTACCACTGGCCATTGAAGGGCAATAGCTTGGAAGGAACAGCAGTTGCTGGTTTCCGCGATATCTTCCCTATTCCAGCATCAGACTTGAGTGCCAACCCACGCTTGTCACAAAACCCTGGTTACTAGGGCTAAACTATTAGATGATTCGAGCTCGGGTAGGCTTGCACTAGTTTACCTGAGCCATTCAAAAAATATAAACCATGTTGAAGAAAATTCTTTTGTGGTCGCTGGCAGTTAGCCTTATCGCTTTTAGCTGCGAAGATGATCGCGATCTTGTAACCCTGCAGGTAGGTGACGCGCCTGCCTTCACTGCACCAGCAGCTGGTCTTTCCGTAGACATTACGGAAGAGAACCTAAACGAAACACTGGCTAATTTCAGCTGGTCTCCTGCTGATTATGGTTTTGCCGCCGGAATAAACTATACACTAGAAGTAGATGTAGCTGACAACAGCTTTTTGGAGGCCATTGACCTCAGTAGCACTACCAAATTTGACGCTACGGTGAGTAATGATCAGATCAATACCATTATGCTTACTAAGGGCCTACCTGGTGGTGTATTTACGGATATGGAATTCCGGGTAGTAGCGAATGCTGGCACTCAAGTAGAGGAGCTAATTTCCGAAACCTTAGTGATCAGTGTTTCTCCGGTTGCGGTAGCTATTGACTATCCTAAGCTACAAGTTCCTGGTAGTTATCAGGGCTGGGATCCCGCCAACGAAAGCACTGTAATCTTTTCTGTGGAAAGCGATGGTGTGTACGAAGGCTACCTATACGTTGCTGATGATGGTGCTGCTCATAAGTATACCGACGGTCCAAGCTGGGATGTTAACTGGGGCGACACCGGTGCGGATGGCATGCTAGACGCAGGTGGTGATGATATCTTCCTGGGTGATGCCGGTGTATACCGCTTTAGTGCCAACATCAACGACCTCACTCACAGCTCACTACGCACCGATTGGGGTGTAATTGGTAACGCTACACCTGGCGGTTGGGATAATGATACCGATATGACCTACGACCCAGGAACGGGCATGTGGTCTGTAGATATTGACTTGATCGCAGATAACTTCATCAAGTTTCGGGCAAATGATGGTTGGGATGTGAATCTCGGCGATGACAACACGGATGCTGCGATGGAGTATGGCGGTGCTGATATTCCAATTACGGAAAGCGGTAACTATACTGTAACACTGGACTTGACTAACGCGGTTTACACCTATACATTAACTAAGAACTAAAATACTTTAGTTCAGAAAGTTAGCACAGCTGAAAAGCGGGTTGAAGGAAGGCTTCAGCCCGCTTTTCTTGTTTGGCAACGTACTTAAAATGCTGTTCTTAAAGTTGTGAGCGAACACAGTAAAGTAGCCAAATTAACGCTTATAATATTGACGCGTTTAACGATTCTGTCTGGAATTCCGGTAACGTTATTACACCTCCTACTGTTGGTACAACCTCGGTGACGGTAACTGCTTACCCCGACTGCATTTCCAGCACCAGTATCGAAATACCAGCTAGCTGCTCGCTATATACTACCAGAAGCTTCACCGAAGGTGATGCTCCCAATACTTACGACTTTAGTGTAAGCGCATTCGGAGATGCACCACCTTTTTCGTATCAATGGTCTACCGGACAGACGGATAGTGCAATCCTCATCACTGAAGCGGGGCATTATGAGGTCTCCATCTCCGACGCCAACAACTGCCTCCTTGGAACCGATGTCACACTGAATAGCGGACCAGACGGTCTTTGTGAATTAACTGCTAGAATGAGGGAACGAGACGATCGCTTATCGGTAAGTCTGAGTAGAGGAGCTGTTGGAACAACTTACTTCTGGTCTGACGGTAGTACCGAGCAGGACATCCTCAACCCGCTGCCGGATACACCCTATTCCGTGACAATAACACATCCCGATGGCTGTTCAACCATCGTTCAACGAAGACTCTGAGGCTAACGATTCCTAATTAAAGAGAGCCGTTTGGAAATGTTCCAAACGGCTCTCTTCGTACTATTTCAGTGCTGGTGTAAGCGCACTTTTGACTATTCTTATCCCAGGAATGATCGGAGGGAGTTGCGGTTATACGACTTGCGTAAACGGCGAATCGCACGCTCCTTAATTTGACGTACCCGCTCTCTGGTTAGGCCATACAGTTCACCAATTTCTTCCAGCGTTAGGGATTTATAGCCATTCAAGCCATAGTAAGTAGACAGAACTTCTACCTCACGAGGTGAAAGAATTGATAAACCCTGTTGTACTTCCTCTTTCAGTGATTGCTCCATCAACTGGTTATCCGGCAAATCTTCATCCCCAGAAGTGATGAAGTCCAACATGGTAGCACTACCCTCCTCAGAAGAAACAGGAGCATCAACTGAGACATGACGGGTATTACCTTTCAAGACGTTAGCTACATCTTTGGGTGTAATTTCAAGCAACTCAGCTAATTCTTCGTTAGTGGGCTCCCGCTCAAACTCTTGTACAAAGGAGCGAAAAGCACCATTGATTTTATGGTAAGAGCCTACTTTATTGAGTGGTAAACGAACGATACGTGAGTACTCTACAATAGCTTGCAGAATGGACTGACGAATCCACCATACTGCATAGGAGATAAACTTAAAGCCTTTAGTCTCATCAAAGCGACGAGCAGCCTTCATTAAGCCCACATTACCTTCATTGATCAAGTCCGGCAAAGACAAGCCTTGGTTCTGATATTGCTTAGCCACCGAAACAACAAAGCGCAGGTTAGCACGGGTAAGTTTATCCAAGGCTTCTTGGTCTCCTTCTCGGATCCGACGCGCCAACTCCGCCTCTTCTTCCGCAGACAGCAGAGATATCTTGCCAATATCCGTCAGATATTTGTCGAGGGCTAGACTCTCGCGGGAAGTAATCTTATTTGTAATCTTTAATTGACGCATGAACGATTCGTTTGGTACCTACAGATCAAATTAACAACAAATTCTCTAATAAAAATACGCTCAGAGGCCCCTGATTGTTGCTTGTCGCTTTTTTATTTTTGGGATGTGATCCACCTTAAAGTACGAAATTTTCTGGTAAACGGTTCCTTTTGTGCCAGCCATTAATCATCTCCACAACTTATCGTGATCCCTTCAGCTAAGGTTTTTACGCAGCAAAAAAGGCATAACCAACCTTTATTAAATCCCTGTACCGCAGCTAATCGCGCTAAGAATCGCAGATTCACGTGTTAATTATAGGAGGATTTAGGACTAAAAAAACAAACCCCGAATTGTAGGAATCTACAATCCGGGGCTTGGGCTCTATTCTTGAAAGTGGACATTTAGTCACGACGTCCGCGGCCACCACCGCGACGATCTCCGCCACGACGATCACCTCCGCGGCCACCGCCACGACGATCTCCACCGCCACTGGCGTTCTTCCAGCTTTCGTCATAAGTTCCATCGGCACGCGGCACCAACGCCTTACGAGATAGACGCAACTTACCCGTACGGTTGTCAACGTCGATCAACTTCACCTTTACGTGATCGCCTTCGCTGAAGTGCTCTTCCACGTTTTCAATACGGCTGTGGCTGATCTCAGATACGTGTAACAAACCGCTACGGCCGTTGAAATCAACAAATACACCGTAAGGCATAATCGTCTTCACTACCGCATCGTAATCGTCTCCTACTTTTGGCGTGAAAGCAATACGGTTGATCGCAGCCTTCGCCTTTTCAATCGACTCCTTGTCGTTACTAGCAATGCTTACGTGACCTTTATCTTCTACTTCTTCGATATTGATAACCGTACCGGTCTCAGCTTGTAGCTCTTGTACTACTTTACCACCAGGTCCAATTACCGCACCGATGAAGGACTTGTCGATCACTACCACTTCGATACGTGGTGCGTGTGGCTTGAGGTCTTCGCGTGGTTCTGCGAGTTCCTTCGCCATTTCATCTAAAATGTGGATACGACCGTCACGAGCTTGCTCCAGGGCAGTAGTCAACAACTCGTACGGAAGACCGTCAATCTTGATATCCATCTGACAAGCCGTGATACCGTTGCGGGTCCCCGTTACTTTGAAGTCCATATCTCCAATGGCATCCTCATCACCCAGGATGTCAGAAAGGATCACGTTGCGCTCACCGTCTGAAATCATACCCATGGCAATACCAGAAACCGGATTTGTGATTTGGATACCAGCATCCATCAACGCCAGGGCACCAGCACATACAGTTGCCATAGACGACGAACCATTAGACTCGGTGATATCACTTACGATACGGATGGTGTAAGGCACGTCTTCTGGCAGTACTTTTCTCAAAGAACGACCAGCCAAGTTGGCGTGTCCAACCTCACGACGACCAGGACCACGCATCGGCTTCGTTTCACCTACTGAGTAAGCAGGGAAATTGTAGTGCAAGATGAATTCATCGTAAGTCAGGCCCAAAGCCTTATCAACCATCGCCTTATCGGTCTTTGTACCCAAGGTCAAAGAAGTCAGACTCTGTGTCTCTCCACGATTGAAGATAGCAGAACCGTGCGTTGAAGGCAGGTAGCTAGTCTCACACCAGATGGGGCGTACTTGATCTGGCACCCGGCCGTCCAAGCGAACCTTTTCGGCCATTACCATCTCACGGATTACCTCTTTCTGCAACTTATTGTAAGCAGTCTTGGCGTCACCCATGTTTTCTTCGCACCACTCTTCGCCTTTGTCCTCCAGCAGTCTTTCTTTCAAGCCTTCCTTAACAGCCTTAAAAGCCGCTTTACGCTCTGCCTTATTCAAAGCACCTTTAGCTACCTTGTAGATCTCGTCTTGGGTCATTTCTTTGACCAATGCCTTAATGTCTTCGTCGACGGTTGGACTTTCAAACACACGCTTATTTGCCGCTTTATCGCCTACCTTTTCGGCCAGGTCCATTTGGGCCTGAATCTGCACTTTAATGGCATCGTGACCAACTTTGATCGCTTCTACCAATGCCTGTTCAGAGCATTCTTTAGCTTCTCCTTCTACCATCATTACGTTATCCATAGTTGCGGCAACGATGATTTCTAGATCGGCATTTTCCAATGCACTGTAGTTAGGATTAACAACGTACTCACCGTCAATACGAGCAACGCGTACTTCCGAAAGGAGTGCTCCGATTGGAATGTCAGAAACTGCAATGGCCGAACTAGCAGCCAGAGCAGCCAGGGCATCTGGTGGTACATCCGTATCGCCTGAAATCAGGTTGATGATCACCTGGGTATCGAACATGTACCCATCAGGGAATAATGGACGAATCGCCCGGTCGACCAAACGAGAAGTCAAAATCTCGTAGTCGTTTAACTTAGCTTCCCGGCGAAAGAAGTTGCCAGGAATACGGCCAGCGGCCGCAAATTTTTCTTGATAGTCTACTGATAGCGGGAAGAAGGATTGGCCCTCACGCATCTCCGTGGTAGAAACAACGGAGCAGAAAAGCATGGTGTTACCCATACGCACCACCACGGAACCGTCGGCTTGGGTGGCGAGTTTACCAGTTTCAATTACAACCTCGCGTCCGTCCGGCAAATTGAAGGACGAGGTAATAGGATTCTTTTGTCCCATAAAAACATGTTGAGCGCAACTACATCGAAAAATCGGACGCGCTCATTCATTACTTTCTCCAAGCGCGTTAAATTACTGGTGGGTAGTCGCAGTGGTTAAATATAGCGAGTGCTGCCCTTGGTTAAAGAGCAGCACTCACAGTAGTTCTTTCGCTTACTTGCGAATATTACGGATACCTAATTTCTCAATTAGGGCACGGTATCCCGTCAAGTCTTTCTTTGCCAGGTAGGTTAGCATCTGCTTACGACGACCAACCATCGTTAGCAATGCCTTACGGCAAGAGTGATCTTTGGGATGTTCCTTCAAGTGAGCACTAAGCTCCTTAACACGATAAGTATACAGAGCGATTTGCCCTTCGGTCGATCCAGTGTTGTTCTCAGAACCGCCGTACTCTTGGAAAATTTCCGCTTTCTTTTCTTTTGAAAGATAAACTGCCATGTGAAAAGTTTGTGCCATTAGTGATTACAAGAATCAGTTATAGCGACGTAAACAAAAAAAGCCTGTACGCTTTCGACAGGCGTGCTTAAATTTTTCTAAGCGGGGGCAAAGGTAGTGGTTTTCTGTTGATTAGCCAACCTGCTACAACCAAAAAGTAGCAACTGATTGTCCCGCTACTAAACCGTGAGTTAGTGTACTCTCTTTGGGATGGACGTGTTGTTACCAATATCGATCACCTTTGGGCGCGGTAAATTGCTCAATTATTTCTTCTTTCAGGTTGACAATCCAATATTCGGTGATTCCAGCTTCTGCGTACAAGCTGTCTTAAGGTTGCGGTCTTTTCCAATGAAGTGTCAGCTACCTCGATCAGCAAGTGGATATCCTGAGGCCCGGGATGTCTCTCTCGATAATAGTCATTTCTCGCCTTCACCACTGCTATATCAGGTTCTGATTCTGACTTGTTGCTAAGCACTACAGGGTGCTGCGACCGCACCATATATTCGTTTGAAGACAAAAGGAAGCACAGCTGATCCACAACGAATTCCACTGCAGCAGCTTGATAGTTTCCGGTAGGGCTCATTTCGACAACTTGACCGTCTAGTAATGTAAGATGATCATCACTGGCAAAAAAGCCATCCGCTACTAAGCGTTGATACTCCGCAGTGGTCCAATCTCGCAAGTGATAAGCACTGGCTTTTGACGCAAGTATGAATCGAATTTCATTTCAAAGATACGAATTAGCGTTCATGAATTCCAGATGCTACACTAACGAGTACTACAAATTTGCCTGTAGCACATTCCCTGTAAAATCGGAATTTTCCGTTTCTTTGCCCCGCCGGACAAACTAAGGGATTAATCCAGTTGTTTGTTCTTTTGTGTATAGGCGAGCAATGCCTATCTTAAGCAAATATTCATTCACCAATTCAGCGAAATTTCGCTTATGGCAACAGCAACACCGACGAAGAAAAGAGCGACTAGAAAGAAGAAGCCTGCGTATTCTAAAGAGCAGTATTTGGAGTGGTACACTCTAATGCTGCGCATCCGCAAATTTGAGCAAAAAGCCCTGATGGCCTACGGTCAGCAGAAAGTTCGTGGTTTTTGCCACGTGTATATTGGTCAGGAAGCTATTACTGCAGGTATGGAATCTGCTTTGCAGGAAGGTGATGCTATCGTAACAGCTTATCGTCAGCACGGTACAGCTATCGGCCGTGGTGTTGGTACCAAAGAAGCTATGGCGGAGCTGTTTGGCAAAGCGACCGGTGTGAATAAAGGCAAAGGAGGCTCCATGCACTTCTTTAGCAAAAAAAATAACTACTACGGTGGTAACGGTATCGTAGGAGCACAGATTCCAATCGGTACAGGCATTGCCTTCGCCGAGAACTATCGCGACACCGATAATCTGTGTGTAACCATGTTTGGTGACGGTGCTGCCCGCCAGGGAGCACTGCACGAATCATTTAACATGGCGATGACCTGGAAGCTACCTGTACTCTACGTATTGGAAAACAACGGTTATGCGATGGGTACTTCTGTCGAACGTACCTCCAATGTAACTGACATGTCAAAGCTAGGCTTATCCTACGATATGCCAAGTGAGTCTGTTGACGGTATGGACCCTGCAGCTGTTCACGAAGCTGTAACTCGTGCGGCTGAGCACATCCGCTCAGGTAAAGGACCTTACTATCTGGAGATTCGTACCTACCGCTACAAAGGCCACTCCGTATCTGACCCAGCTAAGTACCGTACTAAGGACGAAGTGAAGTCTTATCAGGATCGCGACCCAGTCAAGGTGATAGAAAAGACCATTCTTGACGGTAAAATGGCCAGCGAAGAAGAAATTGCAGCAATCAAGAAGGCCGTTAATGCCGAAATTGACGAAGCTTACAAATTCGCTGAGGAATCACCACTACCTGATCCAGCGGAGTTGTACACAGATAACTACCTGCAGGAAGATTATCCTTACCTGACGTAAATAAGCAAGACTGATCCTCACTTACGGACCAGCAAAAAAAGCGGCAGTGACCTATGAGTTACTGCCGCTTTTTTACATATCTTTGCCGCGTTTTAGAATTAATGTACTAAAAAGGAACAATGGCAAAGGATAACAAAGGCAAATTGCCGAACGAAGAGACACTAGCGGACGCAGTAGGTCAGAAGTCGATCAATGAGATTTTTGAGGAAAACAAAAATGTGATCACCTACGCTTTGATTGGCTTGCTAGTGCTGGTAGCTGGATATATCCTCTATCGCCAAATGGTTATGGTTCCTAAGGAGCAGGAAGCCATTCAGCAGATGGCGCAGGCACAGGTTCAGTTTGAACGCGACTCCTTTGCTTTGGCGCTTACCAATCCTGGTCAAGGATACCCTGGCCTGGTAGATATTGCTGACGATTATGGTGCTACCAAAGCAGGCAACCTAGCATTGTTCTACGCTGGTGTTAGCTATTTGCACCTCGGTCAGTTTGAGGCAGCTATCAGTTACCTGAAAGATTTCAGCCCTGCTGGTGATATTACTCCCGCAATGGCAGCTGGTACACTGGGCGATGCCTACTCTGAAGCCAATGACTTCGATAAGGCGCTTTCGTCTTATAACAAAGCAGTGAACAGCGCTGACAATCACTTGATTGCCGCTTATTACCTTAAGAAGGTGGGGATGCTGAGCGAGCGCCAAGGTGATAAGGAAGCGGCTCGTGCGGCTTATCAGACTATCAAAGAAGAATATTCCGATACGCCAATCGCTACGGACATCGATAAGTTCCTCGTCCGCGTACAAGGATAAGCTTGTGTAGGCTTTATTGCCGGTAATCACAACAGAATAAAAAGGTAAGGTGTTAGAGTACTACATCTTACCTTTTTTATTTGTCCATAACCTAGACACACTATGGCAAGTGCCCTTAAAAACCTCTCGCAGTACGACGAAAACAATATGCCAGATGCTAAAGATTTGATCTTTGGTATCGTCGTTGCGGATTGGAACGAAAAGATTACTCACGCTCTTTATGAAGGCTGCTACGAGACCCTCCTAAAGCATGGCGTGCAAGCAGATAATATTCACACCATACAAGTACCCGGTTCTTTTGAACTGACGGTAGGCGCACGTATGCTGGCTGGCCGCCACAACTGCGATGCCGTGATTTGTCTGGGGTGTGTGATCAAAGGCGAAACTTCTCACAACGAATACATCAATCAGGCAGTAGCGCAAGGACTTACTAATTTGAGTCTTACCAGCGGACGCCCCTTCGTATTCGGATTGCTTACCCCCAACGACGAGCAGCAAGCACTGGATCGTGCCGGTGGTAAACACGGTAATAAAGGAGTAGAAGCTGCAGTGACGGGCCTGAGAATGGCCGCCTTGCGTCAAGAGTTGAAGCAGGCCGGGAAGCAGCGGATTGGGTTCAATTAAAACGGACCTGAGCTTGTGGCGACGGAATCCGATAAGTTATGGATCCTGAACCACTCAGACTGTAGAGAGAAGAAGGTAGAAAGTAGAAAGATATTTTGATCTCCCTCTACCCTCTACTTTCTACCCTATACCGGAAGATTGGGCATCGACAAAAAACTTTAGAAAATGGTAGCCACTCAACCTCACCTTAAAGCTATAGAATCAGCTGACTACTGAATAATCAAATCGAATTCTACTCTTCGATTTAACGTTCTACCAGTAGCCGTAGAATTGGGTGCGATGGGATAATCCTCGCCAAAGCCAGCGTAAGACATCTTAGTGGCTCTTGCACCCTTCAACAACAAATATTCGTAGCAGGCAGCCGCCCGCGCTTCTGATAATTCCAGATTGATCGTCTCATCCCCCACATTATCCGTATGGCCCGAAATGCGGAGCTGATAAGCCGGATAGCGCTTAAGAATATCTCCAATTTGATCCAGGATATTATACGACTCCTCTTTGATGACCGCACTTCCGGTCTCAAACTGTACCGCACGCATCGCCAGATTTAGCACATCTTGTACTTCTTCTTCAATCTCTGGGCAGCCTTTATTGGTAGTTAAACCAGCCTCTTCCGGGCAGCGGTCGTCAGCATCAATAACGCCATCCCCATCGGTATCCGGACAACCGGTATAAGGACCTGCTTTCTCCGGACAGCGGTCATCTTGATCCGCAACCCCGTCGCCATCCGTATCCGGGCACCCCTGAGTAGCCGCCGTGCCTTTGACATCCGGGCAACGATCCACATCATCGGTAATATCATCACCATCGCGGTCAGCACCGGGGCAGCCATTTAGAGACACTAGTCCGGCCTCATCTGGGCATTCATCAATACCGTCGTGTACCTGATCGCCATCACTATCTGGGCACCCCCGCATACTATTGAGGCCTGCCTCTTCTGGACAATCATCTTCCGAATCAATCAAACCGTCGCCATCGCTATCCGGACAACCCTCTAGTTCTGGCAGGCCAGCCAATTCGGGACACTGATCCTGCGTATCTACGATACCGTCAGCATCACGATCAGGGCACCCCATAGTAGCAACGGTACCCGGTTCGGTAGGACAATCATCGTCTTTGTTTGCTACCCCGTCGTTATCCGCATCCGGGCAACCGGCCGTAGCAGCGGGTCCGGCAATTTCTGGACAACCGTCATCACTATCCGCAATACCGTCACTGTCAGTATCCTGAACGCCAAACTGGTACAAGTAACCCGCACCAAACTGCAAGTTATCTCGGTTTTCCAACTCTGAGCTTCGGTATTCTCCCTGTAGAGACAGATAGGAATTGGGCCCCAGCATATAGTTGATACCAGCTCCTAAGGGTATTTGAGTATTACCACTTTCGGTATTCTCAAATACATAGCCTACTCCACCGAGCAGGTACGGTTGCAATTTCTGCTCTCCACTCAAGGGGTAGATGTGTAGCAATGCATCAAAGCTGGTGATATTGCGGTTCTGGCTATCATCTACTACGTCGGCTACACCAATTTTCAGGGGTACTGCTACGCCAAAATTGCGCGCAAATCGATAGCGATAATAGATCTCAAGACCAGCGGTGATACTAGCGTCGGCATCGTTTAAGGTGCCATAGTCTACGGCCAGCACTTTCGCGGCCACAGCATGACGGTCGAAATTGGCCTTCTCCTGACCAAAGGCAAAATGAAGCGTTGCTCCCATCAGCAGGAGCGACAGGGCGATGTTTTTCCAATTCATGTGGTGTAACTTATAGTTTTCTCCTGCCTGATCAAGTGCTCCTATTATGGAGTTTTGATCAAGCTTCCCGTTTTAATTTCAATTCCATCCAGCAGCTGTAGTCGGTAGAAGTAAGCTCCACTAGCTAAGCGGCTCACATCCAGTTGCCCTTGGTATTCTCCCATGGTCCCACGTAGCAACTCTCTACCTAAAGCATCATAGATAATCAATTCTGCATCTACTCCAAACGGACCTTCTACGAAAAGAAACTGCTGTACTGGATTAGGGAATAAGCGCCACTGAGTAGCCAATTCCGCCTCATCGGTCGAAGTGGTACAGTCCGTATTCGGATCGTAATCCGCATCTATAGTTGCCCTGGTGCTACAGCCCGTTGCATTGTCGGTGATTTGCAAAGTGTAGGGTCCTGCCTTATCCGCACAAAGCAGCAATTCAGTCGCAGACAGGATGGGCTCTCCATCGTATAGCCATGTAAACGAGAAATCCGCCGGAAGGTTACTTTCATCCAAAATTCGGATCAAATTACCGTTTTGCGTAAGCTCAAAATCATCCGGATTATCGGTGAATTCTACCGTAACTGGCAGGGACGTAGCCGAGCAGCCATCAGCAGTCGTATGCGTCACCCAGTATTCCCCGGGGAAGGTGACCTCCAGGGTATCATTTACTTCTTCAACCAGCAGTAGACTATCCCGATACCAGCTTAAGCCATCCTCATAATTCAGGCTCACCAGATTGACCGTATCGCCATCACAGATAGGAGTCATATCTATCAAACTCACAACTGGTGGGGAGGGAATTTCAAAGACCGTGATGATCTCACTTGAGTTAATGGTATCTACCGGGTGAATAATATCAATGGTCGCCGTTAGGGTACTATCCGAATTCTGGAAAACGCCAGGCTCGTCGCGGTTAAAGAAAATGACACCACAAAGGTCGTCCGCACCATCCAGGCCACCATCGTCGTCCACGAAGCGAATTTCGTAGGTTCCTTCCTCCAGTGGAATGAATACCTCCCAACTGACCGGAGCATCGGTATTATCAATAATGGGCGCGGTAAAAATGCGCTCTCCACTGGGATCGTAGAGATCGAATTTATAATCCGGGTTGCTCAATAAATCGGAACAGGGACTTTCATTTAAGGCAACATCGGTCAAGAAATAACCCGTGGTATCCACAATGGCCTGGTAATCGACGATGTACTCCCCTGGTTGGTTATAGACCTGATCACCAGGATTTTCTTCGGTAGTCGATTGTCCATTTCCAAAGAACCATAGGTAAGAGAAGCCGGGTATTCCACCGGATGGAACATTATTGATAAAAGAGGCAGTCACTTCACCACAGCCACTATTATTTACTACCGTAAAGCCTTCAGTAACGGTCTCTGCCGGCTCAATCAGAAGCGGAAAGGAGAAAGAAGTCTGCTGGGTCAGAAAAGAAATTCGTGCCTCAATAACTACTTCTACCTCGTAAAAGCCAGCCAGTAATGGCGTTCCACATAGCTTTACACAGCCATCCGTCGTTTCGGCCGTGATAAAGCTTAGCGCATTGGCCTCCCAACTCATGCCAACTGGTAGATTGGCGACCCCCAAGATGGTGAACTCATCGATGGGCAAGCCCGGAGGAGTAGAGGGGTCTTGTTCGTTTACTGGCGTGGTCGAAAGTGGCAAGCGAAAGCTCAGATCAGCATCGTAAAAAACACCAGCTTGGCCGTCCGGTGCTTCTGACAAATAAATGGTATCCTCTGGTAAGGTGGGCAGGTCGATCAAACAGCCAGGACAGCCGGTTTGAGCAGAAAGCGAGACCACCAAGAGGAGGAAAAATGAAAAGAGTAATGATCGCAACATAGTTCTACTGTTAAGTGCTCATCAAAAATTACATTACCTCCTTGGATTTAGTCTCTTAGCTTAAATAAGCGCTTCAACACTAAATTCGGTAATCAATTCTCGACTGCTATTAAGCGGGCGGAGTTAAGCAGATAGTTCCAGTAGAAAGATAAGGAAATATCAAAATTCCCTATATGAAGACGAACGATTTGGCGTTCGTCACTCCTTGGATGTTGCTATGGCGGGCAGGCTTGGTAAAAGAACGGTAGAGGTGGCACTCATGTGGGCAATTATAGTGCCACCTCTTTTATATGCTCTTCGTTCCTTTTACCATTAAGAGAGCAGAGTAGTGTGTGTTCTTAGCGTTGGATCATCAAACGGCCAGAAGCCGCTTCAGTGCCTTGCTGCAAGCGGAAAACGTACATTCCAGCAGCCAGGTTGGAACCATCAAAGCGGAAGCTATTGGAACCAGTCACCAAATCAATCTTACGCTGTTGTACCAGTGTTCCAACTGCGTTGTAAACACTCAAGTCGTACTGTCCTCCCTGTGGAAGATCCACAAAGATATCAGAAAAATCGCTGAACGGATTCGGTTGGATGCGCAAATCAAAGGCATTTTCAACCACCTCACGGGCATCTACCAAACAGTTGGGGTTACCTTCCTCCTTCACAAAGAAGAAGTAGTTACCGGGTACGAGTTCCCCATCGGGCAGGGTGTAAGGGATTGGAGCAATTGCAGTATTTACTACCACAGAAATCTGTAGATCGTACATACCTTCATCGCCAGGATTGGCATTACCGAATACCTCAATACAACCAATTTCGTTGGGCAGGAACACACAATCTGGTGGATTACAAGCAAAGTTGAATGCATCTGGTAAGCCTACGATACCTTGCTCCGTCACATCTACAGAAGTAACACCTACTTCAGTAGTACCAATCGTAAAAGTTGATGGAATCTGTACCTGAATGGTAGTAGCATAATCAGCGCCTACACAAGCACTATCCTGTAGGCCACGCTCTGGAAAAGCCTCCTGATAAGGTAGCGGAGAAACGATAACCGTATCTGGCAATTCCTCAGCAGGTTCGCATTGAGCGCTCAATTGGGTACTGCCGATCAGCAGCAAAACAAGTGGTAAAAGGAAAAATTTCTTCATTTAATCAAGATTTTTTGTGACGCAATATTGGCTAATTTTGCCGACAGTATAAAGCAAAGCGAGGGAAAAATATTGTCAAAAGGCGCTTAAGCGACGCCGAAATTTTAAAAATTCAGGCTAAATCTTCTATCTTGCGCCCACATTCTGAGCTAAGATTAGAACATCAACAGGCAACTATCCACACTTCTCTCCCAGCCACGATCTTGGCTGTGCCTATTCCCTTCTTAAGACCGTTTGACAACTATTTAATGGATAAAACCTCAACTATGCTGCAATTTGCAAGTTGTTGTAGACTACTTTTTTGTCTACTGCTATCTACAAGCGCATTCGCCCAGTTGGGCACAATCAAAGGAACCGTACTAGATACCAACAGTGGCGAAGCACTCATTGCCGCTACTTTACAAACCGGCGAATACGGTACCGTAACGGATTACGAAGGAAATTTTGAATTGGAACTCCCCGCTGGCACCTACGAAATCGTAGTGAGTTATTTGGGGTACAACTCCCTTATTACTGAAGCGATAGTAGAAGCAGGAAGCGAGCAAACGCTTAATCTCAACCTATCAGAAGAAGCCACTCTGTTGCAAACTGCAACGGTGAGCAGTAGTAAATTTGAAAAACCCCTGGGAGAAGTAACCGTCTCCCTGGAAGTACTTCAACCGGATCTAATTGAGAGTACTGGTAAATTAGCTCTCGATGATGCGCTGCAAAAAGTACCCGGTGTCACAGTAATTGATGGTCAAGCCAATATTCGTGGTGGTTCGGGCTACAGCCAAGGTGCCGGTAGCCGCGTGCTACTACTCATGGATGATGTGCCAATTTTACAAGCTGATGCTGGCTTCCCCCAATGGGATGATGTGCCCATAGAAGTGATCGAACAAGTGGAAGTGGTGAAAGGTGCTTCCTCGGCCCTCTACGGCTCTTCAGCCCTGAACGGTATTGTTAATGTGCGTACGGCTTACGCTAAATCAGAGCCGATCACTCGCGGTTCGGTTTTCTCTACCGTAGCGCTCACGCCTGATCGAGATACGCTTCAGTGGTGGGACAGTTCGCCACGCGCTATTGGTGCCAGCTTAAGTCACCGGCAGAAATTCAAGAAAGTAGACCTCGTACTGGGTAGCTATTATCTGAACGACGAAAGTTTTCGCCAGGATTTCTACCGTAAGTTTGGCCGCTTTAACTTCAATGTGCGCCACCGTGCCTCAGATCGGTTGACTTATGGCCTGGCAGGTAACCTCAACGCTGGCAAAAGTGGTTCTTACTTCTATTGGTCAGGAATAGAAACCGCTTACCAGGGTGACACCTCCACCTTGGCAACCCGAGAGCGTTTTCGTTACAACCTGGACCCCACCCTTACCTACTATGATAAGCAGGACAACCGACACCGTTTCTTGGGACGCTTCTACAGCGTAGACAACAAGAATGATCGCAACCAGAGTAATAAATCTAACCTCTATTACGCGGAATACCAATTCCAGCGCCGCTTCCCCAATTCTGAATTGGTGCTAACCAGTGGATTGGTGGCGAGTGGTACAAGTGTCAACGCGGAACTCTACGGAGATACTACTTTCACCTCCCAAAACTTCGCAGGTTACCTACAATTGGATAAGAAATTTTTCGAAAAGCTCAACGCATCCTTTGGCTTCCGCTTTGAGGGTAATGTGCTCAACAACCCGGGCTTTTCTTACGTGCTGAATAATGTTCCGCGCACTATTGATCCGAGCGAAGAGCGCGAAAGCCGTCCGGTATTTCGCGTCGGCCTAAACTACCAGGCGACCGAAGGAACGTTCTTACGCGCCAGTTGGGGCCAAGGTTACCGCTATCCTACCATTGCGGAGAAGTACATCTTCACCGATGCGGGCGGCTTCTTCATTCAACCTAGTCCAGATTTAGGTTCGGAAACGGGCTGGTCGGCTGAATTTGGTATCAAGCAGGGTTACCGCGTCGGCGCCTTCGAAGGTTTCTTTGATGCTTCCGCCTTCATTATGAAGTACGAGGATATGATCGAATTCAACTGGACTGGCTCTGGCTTCCAATCGCTAAATATTGGCGGCACCAATATTTCTGGTGTAGAAGTCACGCTGGCCGGCCGGGGTAAATTGGGTTCACTACCGTTCCAATTATTGACGGGTTACGTACGCATCAATCCCGAATTCGACGAATTCGACACCAGTGATTCTCCCGATCTCAACACCCAAGCCGGGCAGAATGCCATTGGTTCGTCTAGCAACGAAAACATCTTGAAATACCGCTTTCGCGATAGCTTTAAATTTGATGGAGAGATCCAGTATGGTAAGTTTAAGTTCGGAGTAGAGTCCTTTTTCAACAGCCATATGGAAGCAGTAGATGCCTTGTTCCTGGTCTTTATTCCTGGCTTGAATGAGTACCGGGAAATTGATAACGATGGCTACTGGCTACACAACTTCCGTTTAGCTTACCAGCACAGTGAGAACTTTAAGGCAACCTTTATACTGGGCAACGCCTTTAACGAAGAGTACACGCTACGTCCGGCGCTCTTGGAAGCGCCGCGGAATGTGACGTTTAGGATTGACTATACACTGTAAGTTAGTGCTGAGTCTCCCGACTCGCACTGAATATACGCGACGCACACATGTCGACGTCTGGAGACGTCGACGAACCGTCGAAGAACAATCATCATAGTGGCAACTATGGCGCTATGATTTAATGCCCTTCTGCGCGCCGGCCGGAATCATTTCTGATGAAGGTCGGCGCAACTGTTTTGGGAAATTGAAAGTTTACTATACCGAAGCCGAAGTGGTTTGGGAATCCAAACCATCTTCGCTACGAGTATATACTCGCGTGAAGTCGTTTGGCGAAGCCCAAACCACTTCGTAAGCGGTATAAGCAAATTCGACCTCTGATGGTATTCTTGTCAACATCAGGAGACATCGACTAGTAATTTATTGAGAGCAACATATTCCTTATTCATCATGAGAACTAAATTTCTACTTTTTTTCCTTCTCGTCAGCTGCTCCTTGCTTACGGGCCAGGATCGCATTACAGGCGAATTATTTGCCACTCGTTCTGAAGTTATCGCTCAACACGGTATGGCCGCCACCAGCCAACCTTTAGCTACTCAGGTAGCCCTGGACATCCTAAAAGCAGGTGGCAATGCTATCGACGCAGCCATTGCGGCAAACGCTGTACTAGGTTTAGTTGAGCCTACCGGAAATGGTATTGGTGGTGACCTATTCGCTATTGTCTGGGATGCCGAAACTGAGCAGCTCTATGGTTTGAATGCTAGTGGGCGTTCACCCGCTAGCCTAACGCTGGAGTATTTCAAAGAGAATGGTTACACCTCCATTCCAGCTCTAGGTCCTCTTCCTGTATCGGTACCCGGCGCAGTAGACGGTTGGTTTGAACTACACGGAAAATTCGGCAAAATGGAGATGAAGGATATCCTCGCTCCCGCCATTGATTACGCCGAAAATGGATTCCCCGTTTCCGAACTCATTGCCTGGTACATGGATCGTTCCTCTCGCTCCCTACAACGTTTTCCCGGTTTCAAGGAAACTTATATGCCAAATGGCCAGACGCCCCGTAAAGGTGAAATCTTTAAGAACCCTTACTTGGCCAATACCCTCAACCAGATTGCGGTAGGCGGCCGGGAGGCGTTCTACGAAGGTGATATTGCCCGCACGATCGCCGCTTATATGAAAGAGCAAGGGGGCTTCCTTACGTATGATGATTTGAAAAATCACCGTAGCGAATGGGTAGAGCCCGTATCTACCAATTATCGTGGGTACGATGTATGGGAGCTACCACCAAACGGCCAAGGTATTGCTGCCCTACAGATGCTCAACATTCTGGAAGGATATGACATTGCCAGCATGGGCTTCAACAGCCCTGAGTACTGGCATCTGCTGATCGAAGCTAAGAAACTGGCTTTTGAGGACCGTGCGAAGTTCTACGCTGATCCTGCCTTCAATGAGATTCCAATTGACTGGCTGGTATCTAAAGAATACGGCGCGGAACGCAGCAAGTTGATCAACCCCGAGCGAGCTGGCCGCAGCTACGAGCCCGGAGAGCTTAAAGACGGCGATACGATCTACCTAACCGTTGCCGATGAGGAAGGTAATATGGTTTCTCTCATTCAAAGTAACTACCGTGGTATGGGCTCTGGTATGACACCAACTGGACTAGGGTTCATCCTACAGGATCGTGGCGAAATGTTTAAGTTAGAAGAAGGTCATTTCAATACTTATGAGCCCGGCAAGCGTCCCTTCCATACGATCATCCCCGCTTTCATTACCAAAGACGGTGAACCCTACGTGAGCTTTGGCCTTATGGGCGGTGCGATGCAGCCACAGGGCCACGTGCAAATTGTGGTCAACCTAATTGACTTCGGGATGGGTTTGCAAGAGGCCGGTGATGCTCCCAGAATTAATCACGGCGGTTCTAGCCAGCCCACCGGAGAGGAGATGACCAATGGCGGTTACGTACAAATGGAAAACGGTTTCGATTACAACGTCATCCGCGGCCTCATGTATAAGGGCCACCGAATCCGCTACGCCTTGGGACCGTACGGTGGCTACCAGGCCATTATGCGCAAAGGTGGCGTGTATTACGGTGCCTCGGAGAGTCGTAAAGACGGACAGGCTGCGGGGTGGTAATAAGTTGGAAGGTCGGAAGACAGAGATCGGAGGTGGGAAGTAAGTGAGAGATTGGAGGTTTTCATAGTAGCCACAAATTTCTCAAATAAGAGGCCTGCCTAGGACATGTTCTAAATATTTCAAACTGCTAATTTCCGATTTCCTGCCTCCCACTTCCGACTTCCTATCTCCGATTTATAACAAAAATGGCGTCCCCGATTACTCGGAGACGCCATTGTGATTTTAGCGATATCGCTGATCGCTTAGTCTTTAATCACACGGCGAGTAGTTACCCCTTCTTCCGTACGGAATTGTAGGATATATACTCCACTGCTATACTTGCTTAGGTCAAGTTCTTCGCTTTGGAAGCTTTGGTAGCTGTACTGCTGTAGTAAACGACCATCCACGCTCCGCAACTGGATGTTCACTTCTTCTTGTAGCGGCTGATCCAAGCTCAGTGCGAAGCGACCGGTAGTTGGGTTTGGGAACAGATGTAGTGGGCGATCCTGCAGAACGGTTTCTGTGCTGTTTGGATTCTCACCGTACAGGATAGTCGTCACTGAGCTACATAGCTGCTCACCTTCGTTATCAGTACAAGCGGTATTGGTGATAGAATAGAGATTACCCAAGAGGACAATATCATCTACGTACCAGCCATCGCTACCGGTATTGCTATCCGTACCAAAGCGGAACCGAATCAAGACCGTTTCACCGGCGTAGTCAGATAAATCTACCGTAGAACGCTCAAAGCCTGGGCTTGATCCGGTGAACGCTGGACGCCCTGCTAGTGGGTTACCACTTCCCGCTTGCAGTTCACCGTCGTAACCGTTCTCAACGAAGTTCTCAGCACCTACATCTTCCCAGGTTTCTCCACCATTGAGTGAGATTTCTACCACACCACCGTCGAACTCAGCTTCTGTACCATACTCGTGGAAGAAGGTCAAACCAGGATTGAGACCGTCCAGGAATACCGGTTCACCAAGCGTCATTCGCTGATCACTTACCGCAGCGACATTGTCCGCAAATAAGGACAGTAGTCCAGTATTGGCATTATTGATCCGCAGCCCCCACTGATCCGCAGAGATTGGATTATCAAAAGCCCACTGATCATCATTTGCAATATTGTCTTCGAAGACACTATAAGTAAATGGACTGGTAGCAGTCTGTAGTTGATAGGTACAAGTGAATTCTGCCCCACTTACAGCTTCTCCTAAGCTAATGAGGAGCATACCGTCTTCTACTGTGATATTACAATCAGAGCTACCCTCTACCAAAGTAGTACCCTCTGGCAACATATCAATTACTACTGCCTCATCGATGGTATTATTGCGGCCATTAATGATGTTAAGCTCGTAAGTCAAGATATCACCAGCATTAGCTTCAGCTACACCCGTTTTGGTTACGCGGAAAGCAGGAGGACAGTCGTTTGGCAAATCAAAGGATTCTGAGCCGGCAACACCAGCATTGGCACCCAAACCACGACGAGCGAAAGTCTCCCAGATCAAACAGTAATTCGCACCATCGTTATTCACTTCATCCGCCTGGATGATAGCATCACGTGCTTCCACGAAGGTGGGATTACAAGGCTGGATTTTCAAACCATCCATTACCAGTTGCATGGCAATGTTGTTACCTCCGGTGCCAAAGTAGATATCATCATCAAATCCGTACTCATCCACTAGGTTCCAGTACATATCCCAAATGGTTACACACCAGATCGAACCTACACCGTGAGGAACAGATACGCTATTGATATCGGAGAAGGTGTGGGGGTTCGTTGACATATTACGACTGTACGGGAATGGACGGATACCTCCACCAGTAGTCGGCTGACCACTAGAATAGGTACCTATTCCACGGCCATCATCACCACTATCCGCGGAAGTGGCGGTCATTACCAGCGCGAACCAGTCACTCCAGCCCTCACCTGCTTGCTCAAAGTTGGTCAAACAACCACTGTTGTTACGGCCACCCGTTAGACGGGTAGAGATACCGTGTACGTATTCGTGTACAATTACACCATTATCGAAATCACTATCACGACCGGTCGGCCCAGGAAGTGGAACTTCAATTGCGCCTGGCTGTAACTGAATGGTTAATCCTGGTAGACCCATTCTCAAAGTCTGGCAGTCATCTTGGCGAATCATCAGAGCTGGGATCGTTACCCCGCCCCCTACAGCACCAGGCCCCATAGCAAAGGCTGGTCCTGGCTCGTTATTACAAACAATCACAGCAATTGCACCCGCTTCCTGAGCAGCTAGTGCTTTAAAACCGAACTGGCATTCGCCGCGGTCAATCAAAGCAACTTTTCCTACTAGATCATCGGCATTAACAATAGCTTCACAGCCATCCGTCGGAACACCTACATCATCCAGCGCCTCCACAACTTCCAATTCTGGAGTGCTATCACTGATTTCAGCACCAAAGTTGGCAGGTACAAATGAGTAAGTACCAGCTACATTTTCTGGAGCAGTAACTTCTAGTTCAGCACCGCCAATAGTTGGCAACTGGCCGCCCCACAAGAACATCTGCATACGTGGGCGTGAACCATCCGGAGGCGTACCAAAATTGGCGTTGTTGGTACCACTGCCGTCTAATGCTTCTGCTTGTACGTAATCGCCAGCAGTACCGCCATTACCGTAGTTATTCTGTTGGAAGTTGCCAGACTCCTCATCGAAACCGTAATGGTACCAGATATCGTGGCAGAGGTTGTTCCAGTAGAAGAGGTTAGTCGTAGCCGCATTCAGTTGCGTATAAGGCTGCGGTGGCGTAAAAGTAAGTGGATAATCAAAGCACAGTGAATCACCACCGTCTGGCTCATCACCACTAGACTGATTAATCGCGAAAATGTCGTGATAGGCGTGGACGTTGTTACCACGAGTAATGGTAAAATCTGCACCTTCCACACCATCCGTATCGTGCCAACCAAATGGTGAAGCAATAATTTCAAATGGATCCTCTAGCAATTCACGATCACCATGGTTGGGGCTTTCAATGAATAATGGGAATACCCGGTAAGCACTGCCTCCATCTCCCGAACCGCCAAAGAAGTTCGCATGTGCATGTGCATCAGGAACGCTAGCCAACTCTTCGCCTTCACAATGATCATGAAGGTGGCAAAAGGCGTGCTCGTCAAACTCACAGTGAATGATCTGATCGTAATAATCCAGGATATCGCCGGTTAGGGCATCCACGCGAGTAATGTACCAGTGTTGAGCGGTTGGCTCGTAGAAATCTACATTCCAGGCCAGGCGCACCGTTTCTTCGATCGGCTGAAACATCAGCTTTACCTTGATCGGCTCTAGTGCCAAACCACGGTGCTCAAAGATGTATTCGCCTTCTTCGGTTTCTCGTAGCAGTTGTAGTTGCGTCTCTTGACCCAAACGGAAGTATCCACGCACGGCTTCCACAGCGGCCTTGGGGCTAATCTGCGGATTAGTGGTATTCACTTTGTTCGCCAGGTCAGACGTAAAGCGGTTTCCAACTCCCAGCATGCTTCCGTCCCCCTTAATATTAAGGTTGAGGATGGCATTGAAAACCGGAATGTCGTTGTAAGTCTGCTGTAAATAGACGTGCGTAAGTCGGTTATGCTTACTCACTGCCTTGGAGCTTAACACATAATCCGAAACATCTTGCTGCGTCAATTCCAGTTTGGTAAAGTTGGCCCGCAGGTATTCATCAGCGATCTGTAATGGGTTTTCTGCTTGGGCCATGGCCATTTGCATAAAAAGTACAAGAGTCAACCCTAATAGTGTTGCGTTTCTAATCATACCAGACAATCGTAAATAGTTAGTTAGGAATCACGGGTTTATAGGTTCCGTCGGTGAATTAATAGGGATTAAAAGGTTTTAGTTCACCGGCCGTGAAAATAGTTTGCTTTCCGCAAAAAACGCATTCAACAAAAAAGTACTTTCCACTTGGGGGCGACAGTCTGTAGCATTTTATCTAACTTTGTATCCCGTAATTGAATGATTTGGCTCTGAGGCCAACTCTATGTACCAGCAAGAAAAATTGACCACCTTTCGTCGAGATTTCTTGAGACTTCAACACAAATAATGACAAAGTACATTTTCGTTACGGGCGGGGTAAGTTCGTCCCTTGGTAAAGGTATTATTGCAGCATCCCTAGCTAAACTTCTTCAGGCCAGAGGCTTTTCTGTCACCATCCAAAAGTTTGACCCTTATCTCAATGTCGATCCTGGCACACTTAACCCCTATGAACACGGGGAGTGCTTTGTGACCGACGATGGTGCTGAAACGGACCTCGACCTAGGTCACTATGAACGCTTCCTTAATGTTCCCACCTCTCAGGCTAACAACGTTACAACCGGCCGGATTTACCAAACGGTAATCAATAAAGAGCGAGCGGGTGACTACGATGGTAAGACAGTCCAGGTTATTCCTCACGTAACTGATGAAATCAAGCGGCGGGTCCAGTTACTGGGTAGCCAAGAAGAATATGATATCATTATCACTGAGCTGGGTGGTACGGTGGGCGACATTGAGTCACTACCTTATATAGAAGCCTTACGGCAAATGCGGTGGGAATTGGGACAAGACAACTGCTTGGTTGTCCATTTGACGCTTATCCCCTACCTGAGCGCCGCCAAAGAACTGAAGACTAAGCCTACGCAGCACTCCGTAAAACAATTGTTACAATCCGGTATTCAGCCCGATATTTTGGTCTGCCGGACGGAGCATCCAATCGGCATGGAAATTCGTCGTAAACTGGCGCTTTTCTGTAATGTGGAAGTCGGCTCGGTCATCGAAGCCCGCGATGCGGAAACCATCTACGATGTACCACTGCTGATGCTGAAAGAACAACTAGACACCACGGTTATTCGCAAATTGCGCCTACAGGATCGACGTGAACCAAAACTAGACCGCTGGAAAACATTCCTGGGCAAGCTCAAGAACCCTTCCTCAGAGGTCAATATCGGCTTGGTAGGAAAGTACAATGAGTTGCAGGATGCGTATAAATCCATCCACGAAGCCTTCGTGCACGCTGGTGCCATTAACGAGTGCAAAGTAAACGTAATCCCAATCCATTCCGAGCACTTAGAGGGAGACATGAGTAGTGTAAAGAAAGCCCTCGAAGAATTAGATGGTGTACTCGTTGCTCCAGGTTTTGGTGAACGCGGAATTGAAGGAAAAATCAGAGCGATCCAGTACGTTCGCGAAAGCAAATTGCCCTTCTTTGGTATCTGTCTGGGCATGCAATGCTGCGTAGTGGAATTTGGGCGCAACGTCCTTGGCCTAGAGGGAGCAGCCTCTACAGAAGTCAATGCAGATGCTCCCCACCCAGTTATCCACCTCATGCCGGAGCAAAAGAAGGTAAAGCAACTAGGTGGAACCATGCGTCTGGGCAGTTATGATTGTAACATCCGCCGTAAGTCGATTGCCAGCAAAGCCTATGGTTCACTATTGATCCAAGAGCGGCACCGCCACCGTTACGAATTCAACAACGACTACCGCGATCAATACGAAAAAGCAGGACTACTACCAAGTGGTATCAATCCAGCCACAGATCTAGTTGAGATTGTGGAGTTTAAGGACCACCCGTATTTCGTAGGAGTACAGTTTCACCCCGAATTGAAGAGCACGGTGGAGTCTCCTCATCCTCTGTTTGTGAGTTTCGTGCGAGCAGCACGCGACCACCGAAAGGACATCTAGGTGAAGCGCGGGAGATATTCAATCGGTGTATTTTCTGCCCTCTTTGGTGCGGGACTGGTGCTGTTGGTACAAGCGGAACCCTTCTTTTGGGATACCATTCAGCTGGGTTCTCGTCACGCTAACTGGTTCTATCAACAGGCCTTTTCACAATGGCTGCTGCCAGATGATATGGACAGTGGACACATCCCGGCTTTTGGTTGGTATCTGGCCAAATGCTGGCAGTGGTTTGGGCGCAGTTTAGTGGTTAGCCACTGGGCCATGCTACCTTGGATATTGCTAGTACTCTGGCAAATCTATCGATTGGTGGATCATTTACAACCCGCTTGGCTCTGGCCCGGGGTTCTACTCTTGCTTGCCGACCCTACGCTACTGGCACAACTCAGTCTAATTAGTCCCGATATCATTCTCGTTGCTGGTTTTCTGCTCGCTGTCAACAGCATTTTACGCCACGAACGAATAAACTTAGCAGTAGCCATTGCCTTGTTAGGCTTGACGAGTTTGCGGGGTATGATGTTGGGTATTGCTCTGTTTGTCTGGCATATGTACCGCCAGTTTCCACTTACTCGCAGTGGGCGTTGGAAGATCTTATTCAGCACGCTCCTACCCTATCTGCCGGGAGGTTGCTTGGCCCTGACTTATTTGGGGTACCATTACGCGGTGAAGGGCTGGATTGGTGTTCACGATGACTCTCCCTGGGCGGCAAGTTTTGCGGCTACTGGTATCGGCGGCATGATCAAACAGATCATCATCGTAGCCTGGCGCTTGCTCGACTTTGGGAGAATATTCTTGCTCCTGGGGCTCGTACTCGCCTGGCAAGCCAGTAACTGGTACTGGTCGGGGCGTCTCCGGCAACTCCTAGCACTAACCATTATCGTTGGCCTCATTCTGGGACTTCCAGCTGTACTGAGCCCGGGCTTGGCGCAGCATCGCTATCTACTCCCGGTATATTTATGCTTTGGCATGTTGTTTTTGGAGTTGCTACCGCAAATTAAGCCCATCCGCTGGCGCAATACGATCTATTCTTTAGTAATGGCAGGTTTAGTGAGTGGTAATTTCTGGATTTACCCGGATAGTATTGCCCAGGGTTGGGATGCCTCCTTGGCACACAAAACCTACTTTAACGGTAGATCGCAAGCCATTAATTATGCTCAAAAAGAGCAGATTGCCCTAGCGGATATTGGAACTGCTTTTCCGGAAATTGGATCAGTAGATGATCGTGAACTAAACGGTGAGATAACAGGTTTCTCTCCCTGGCAAGCACAAAGCTTCAACTACATACTGTATAGCAATGTGATGAATGACTTCAGCGATGAATTCCGGAACACCTTAGCAACGGGATATCGTCCTATTTTCTCCTATCGGAAACGAGGAGTGACTGTCATTTTATACGAAAAAAGCCAATAAGCAAATGCGGAAACTGAAACTAGCAGAACTCGGACGCGCAAGCGTCGAAGAATTTCGTCAGCAGGAAAAAACGCCGATCGTATTGGTATTGGATAATGTCCGTTCCGCTCTCAATGTAGGCTCCGCCTTTCGCACCGCTGATGCTTTCGCGCTAGAACGCATCTACCTGTGTGGCATCACGGCTCAACCTCCACACCGCGAAATCTTGAAGACTGCACTCGGTGCTACGGAAGCTGTCGACTGGGTACATACCCCAACGGTCGAAGAGGCTATATCCCAACTACGCGCAGATAACTACCGCATCTGGGCGGTGGAGCAAGCCGCAGAACGGACTTGGCTGCAAGACTTTAATATCCAGCAGGAACAACCCCTAGCACTGGTTTTTGGCAATGAAGTCAACGGCGTAAGTCAAACCGTCATGGATCAAGCCGACGGGGCCATTGAAATTCCGCAGTACGGTACGAAGCATTCATTTAATGTATCCGTTTCCCTGGGCATAGTGGTTTGGGAGGTGTTTCGGCAATTAAAGTTGATTTAGTGAATTTAGTTCGGCCCACTGCGTTGGCCTTAGTTGGTTGGGTTAGTTAAATTAGTCCTCCTTCGCCTGCGGCTTTCACCGGCGGCAGAAGCCTTGCTCCTGCGTCGTAGCCGACTCCGGCGTAGAGACGCAGCGTAGGCGTACGTCGGCTGTAGTTAATTGGATTGTTGAATGGTTAGTTTTTGAGGAACTCCACAACGTCTTGATGATTCTTATTCTAACGCTAATTCTGATTCTAATTCACCCCACTTTAAACTTCATCACCGCACCAGCGCCACATCTCCACTCAGTACTTGCACAGAGCCATCCGCATAACCGACTTCAATCAGATAGACGTAAACGCCAGTACCAAGCGTGCGCCCTCTGAAAGTACCATCCCAGAATTGGCTTTGATCAGCGGGTAGAAAATTGGTATTTTCGAAAACCAGTTCGCCCCAGCGATCAAAGATTTGGTAGCGCTGAATCAGCGTTCCGGGATCACCGTTAGAGAATACGTGGAAGCGATCGTTTACGCCATCACGATTAGGTGAAAAGGCATTGGGTACGTATACGGGGCAATTGCCTTCCAGAAGAACTACTGTGGAATCTGTCTGACAGCCCAATTCATCTTGGATCGTCAAATTATAGGTTCCTGGAAGTAGTTCAGCAAAGGTGCCGGTGGGTTGGAAATTGAATCCGTCCAGTGCATAGGAAACGTTTCCTGTACCTCCATTTCCTATCACTTGGATAGTGCCATTGGCAAGATTACAATCTGGACGATCTACCGTAATACCTGTAAAAACGGGAAGTACTGCATCTAAAGTGACTTCAATTTCTTCGTTGGTAAGGCAACCAAGTTCGTCCTGTACGCTCACTACGTAGGTACCCGGAGCAAGATTCAGAAACTCAGTTTCCGTTTGAAAACTCACACCATCTATGGAGTAGGATAAGCCTCCATTTTCACCAACTGCTTGCACACTGATCTGGCCATCCGTTCCCTGGCAACTAGCGGGGGAAGAAGTAAGCATTTCAATCTGCGGGCCGTTATCAGTTTCTCCCAGCTCTACCACCATCGAATTAATACACTGATCTTCATCTTGCACTACCACGGTATACGTACCCGAAGGCAGGCTCCCGAAGGCAGTATTCATCTGAAAATCAACTCCATCCAGGGAATACTGTAGCTGTCCAGTTCCGCCTGTAGCGGAAACACTTAAACTACCATCTGTGCCCAAGCAGCTAGCATCTTCCGTATCAATTGCCGTAATTTCTGGTGGATTTCCTGATTGTTCTACTTCTACCGTAAAGGCCGTGGTACAACCTTGCTCATCTTGAACACTTACGGGGTAGAGTCCCGCTCCTAAGTTCAAGAAAGTGCTAGAGACAGAATAAGTCTCGCCATCGATCGAAAACAGCAATTGCCCCGTTCCTCCGCTAGCGGTAATTGTGATGGAGCCTACGCTACTACCGCAAGTCGTTTCGGTAGTCGTGATATCATCGATTTGTGGCGGATTAGGTGCAGCAGCAATAATAATGGGATCCGATATAATAGAACAACCACCTTCTAAGTTCACCGTAACTTGATAGACACCGGGCTCATCCGTCGCCAGAATAGGGTTGTCATTATCGGGTACAATGGCGCCATCCTGTTCCCAAGAATAGCCGTCAACTTCTTGTCCTAAGGAGTTAATCGTTGCAGTAATAGTGGCAATGTTACCAGGGCAAAGCAAGTTTCCACCTTCTACGCTTAGATCAACTGACCAGGTGGGTACGCCCGCAAATTCAGGGAAATTGTAGGAAAACACATCCTCGAATATCATACTGACCGAACTATTAAAGTCAGCCTGGTACATATCATTAAAGTTATTGCTATATGCCTCTTCTGGTCTTACAATCCGCCCCAAGCGTGCTCGGGTTGTCGCTCCTGGCTCACCTGCTTCGTAGATGTGATAAACATAACCATCCGGTGCCCGCTTTAATCCACCACCACGAAAGTTGCCAAAATTCCGCATTTGAATGGCCGTCCCACCGGCGATAGGCACCTGGTACAAGGCACTTGGAAAATAGGAAGCATAGTAGACATAGTTGCCACCCGGAGAAAACTCCAGATCATACAGGGTGCCCGAGCTGAAAGTGGCCAAAGTGGCTGCAGATCCAACAAAGGCGCCGGTAGCTGTATTGAAAAAATTGATAAACACCCGATTCGGAGAACCCGAAACTGAAAAACCGACGATTACCCCAGTAGTGGAACTGGGATCATTTACGTAGGTCATGTTCATAATCGGGGAATAAGGATTGTCCGTTACCGCCGGGCCAAAATTGTAGGTCGCCTCAAAGGCAATGCCCGTTTCATCAATCCGGTAGACCACATAATCCGAACCATTGGGAGTAGGTGCCAAGAGGCGCACAATTAACCAGGAGGTAAAAGGATCAGTCCGACTGGGAATGACCGCCATGCCTTCTCCTACTGATAGGCCGCCGTTTGGACCGGGCAAAGCTGTGATGGCAGAGAATCCTTGATCGATGGTATAAGTCCGGTAGGTCACAGGGCCACTGGTACTACCGTTGAACACACCCGTTGGGTTGGAAAAAATGTAATATTGATCAAACGGACAAACGGGGTTAACCGCTACTGCTACCGCCTGCGACGAAGAAGCGTTAGCTCCCAATCCTCCGGAAGGCGTTATATCCTGGTGATCAGCATCAAACACATCTTCGCCATCGGTATAAAACAACAAATCGCCCGTTTGAGGATCAGTAACTACGCCCCAACCTTCAAATCCATTGGAGTTGCCGATATTGGTAGGAGGTGGACTAATTCCCGGAGGTGCTTGATTGGTATCATACAAGCCCACGCCGCCAGGATAGAAGTCAAAGTTGACGTTAGTGGTGTTACTGGGAGAATTGGTGCGTCCCATAATCCAGAAACGATCCTCATATTGTCCTAGTAAAACAGAGAAAGAGAGTAATACAAATAGAGATAGCGCTAATAGTTTTTTCATATTTGGGTCTGTTAGGTTCAGAGGTCTAATTTTACATAAAATTTAGAAGACGAAAGGAGCTTCTGAATTTAATGTTATCCTAAATTTTCAGAGATGAGTTATTGGTTAGTTAAATCAGAACCGGAAGAGTATAGTTTCGCCGATTTAGTAGCCGAAAAAGTAGGCTGCTGGGATGGCGTACGCAACTACCAGGCGCGCAACAACCTTAGGGCGATGAAGATGGACGATCTCGTTTTCTTTTACCACAGCAGACAAGGTTTGGAAATTGTGGGGTTGGCCAAGGTAGTGGGCGAGGCTTACCCGGATCCAACGGCTGAAAAGGGAGATTGGTCGGCAGTAGATTTAGCACCACTGCGCTTGTTAAAAAAGCCAGTGAGCTTAAAAGCCATAAAGGCAGAAAGTGCATTACAGGATATCGCCTTAGCGAAGAATCCCAGGCTATCGGTCATGCCGATCAGCGAGGAAGCATTTGCCGTAATAATGGAAATGGCCGAAGAAACAACTGCCTAGAACAAGGCCTTCTGATTTACTGCTTTAGCCTGCTTGGCAAGAACCACTGGCGGTAAAGAACTATCCGGTGAGAAGATGCGCTTCACCAGGCGCAAACGATGGGTATACTTCCCTTCTTGGTAGTTGAAGATTCCGTAGTGATCGATTGCATCAATGCGTACGCGCTCGTGCACGTGAATGATCTTGGAATCGGGAAGTAGAATGCCTGAATGATTGATTTTACCGTTGGTATTTTCAAAGAAGGCAATATCCCCCGGCATGGCTTGCTCTACAAAGTCGATACTTTCGCCGCGGTTTACTTGTAGCTCAGCAGATCGTGGCAATTCTTGTCCAGCAATTTGATAAGCCAACTGCACCAGTGCGGGACTATCAATACCGAAGACGGTACGCCCACCCCACAAGAAAGGCGCGTTAAGCAGCTTCCGAGCAATCTTAATTACGAAGGCCGGGCCACTCTTGATGTCTTCCGGGAAAACAGCTTGCCCACTAAACGTAAAATCCTGGGTACCTAGAGAGAAGCGCATACCATCGAAGTTGGGCAATCGAGAGCCCAAGGTAATAGGCAAGGCCTCATCAATCCCCATTAGGGTATGAAACAGATCCAGGGAATAAGCGTAATGTTCTCGGAAACGAGGCGCTTCTTTCGGGCTAAGATCCCGAAGCTGACTGCTAGGTGTCCAGCCAATGTACTCGTCGCTCAGGCAGCGCACTTTGGTCCATTGCCGGCCTTTGGTCTCTAAAACCTCGACCATCTCCCCGAACAGCAGTTGGGATCCCATCTCGCTCTTGTGGTTGGCGCTGGTCCGAATGGGTACAACTGTGAATGGACAGATTGCGTAAACTGGCATGGGTGCGGCATTGGTATCGTGGGTAAAAATACTTTTTTATTCAAAATAAGGAAAGGAAAACCACCGTTATTCCGGTGGACCAGCAAAACATGTGCTACATTTGCCCTCCCTGGTCGCCGTACTTGCAACTACGTCTGCATAAAAAAGGCTACACGGCGGGCGTGGCAGCACATTTTGATGTACTTCAACCCCTGATGATTACTGCCTATGAGATATTGTACTGTACTGGCTTTTGCGTTGCTATTTTGTGGAATTCTGTCGGCCCAGGATCAGCATTTTTCTCAGTTTTATGCCTCTCCGCTCACCCTCAATCCCGCTCTCACCGGCGCTTTAGAGGGCAAGTATCGGGTCTCCTTGATTTATCGTGACCAGTGGCGTTCCAGCCTGGACAATCCATACCAAACCTTTTCGGCAGCGGCGGACTTTCGCTACAAAGTGCGTCAGTACAAGAAGCGCTATCGCGATGCCGTAGGGGTGGGCGTGGTTTTCTACAACGACAAGGTCAATCAGATCAACTTCTCGACCAACCAAATCATGGTTTCTGGTGCTTACCACAAAGCGCTTAATCCAGAAAGTGATCAGTTTCTGAGTCTGGGTTATCAGATTGGTATGGTACAGCGAAACATCAACTATGATCAACTGAGCTTTGATGATCAGTTTAATGGTACCGACCAGTTCAATGATCCAACTGCGGAGGTTTTCCCAGAAAACAACTTTGCCTTTTCGGACATGCAGATTGGTCTGCACTATAGCTATGCGCCACGGGGTAAAACGGGCGTTTTTGCTGGGGTAGCGATGCACCATATTTTGGAGCCGGAAATGAGCTTCTTCTTCCGCGACCTCCCAGATGATGATAAGGACGAGCGCTTGAGTAGCACCTTATTCCGTAAGTATTCCGCTCACATTGGACTGCAATTGCCCTTGAGTGAAAAAGTGCAGTTGGCACCACGTGCACTGGTGTACAGCCAAGGACCACACCTGACATTTAATGCCGGTTCTAATGTACGTTTCCTGATCAATGACATTTCTGGTACGGCACTGCACATTGGTGGTTGGGCTCGCCCTGCCAATAATCTGAACGATGAGTGGGAACTAGATGCGCTAGTAGCCATGCTGGGTATTGAGCACCAAAATTTCTTATTGGGCTTTAGCTATGATATCAGTCCTGGTCAACTCAACCTCAATAACCGTAACCGCAATACGTTCGAGATCAGTGTAGCATACCTTGGAGAGTATGAGGATGAGACAGTGCTTTGTCCCAAGTTTTAAGGCCTCTTCCTGTTCGGTATAGTAAGCTGATATTTTCCGGTAGGAATCATTTCATTTAACACCAATGTCTTGAAGTGTCATTGGCTTGGTTCGCTAATCATTTTACTCGTCCAGATTGGCTTCTTCTTACTGGCGTTCCATCTGTTTTACCCACTATCACTAGAATGGCAATCCTCTTTTGCCCCTCGTTCGGAGTATGTCTTTGTGGGTGCACTAGTCATTTTTATTATAACGTCCAGCATCCAATGGTTGGTCTCCAATATTCTTAGGGGTGACTTTCGATATGGCATCGCGGTCGCTAATTTCTTATTGATAGCCTATGGTACTTTCAACGAGAAGTATGTTGCAAACAGCTTTGTGGTTTTATCTAGTGCGCTTATTGGTTTGTTCTTTGGGCAGCTACTCTACTATCAGATATTCAGAGCCCGGAGCAGTCCACAACATCCTATCAACTCCAACATTTTGGATGATGAATTGTAGTTCAATTGGATAGTATGAGATCTTACTTACGTTAGCTAATGAAGGCTTAGCAAAAATTGTATCTTCAAAACATCACAGCCAAATAACCAATGCCACGTTTCCTGCTATTGCTTCTGTGTACGCTTCCTATTACTGTGTTCGGCCAGCAAAAATTCGAACGGGAAAGTCGTATTCGAATTGATGAGGTCCCCGAAACGGCTCAACAATTCCTACAAGCGGGCCAAATTGCGGTGAAGGTCAAATGGTACTACGAGGAAAACCTGGAAGGGAATAGTATCGAAGCAAAGTTTCGCCAGGAAAGGAAGCGCTTCAGTGTTGAATTTGACACTCTAGGGCAGATTCAGGATATTGAAGTTGAGATCGCGCAAGCCGAACTTCCCGCCCCCACCCTGCTATCAATTGAGCGCGAATTAGGAAGCCGGTTTACGCGCTTCAAACTGCAGAAAATTCAGGTCCAATACCTGGATACAGAACCTACCCTCGCTGAATTACTCATTCGTTATCCAGCGGTGGGAGAAGCCCAAGTTCGATATGAGATAGTTCTAAAAGGACGAAACGAAGAAGGAACCGCACTCTACGAATGTACTTTTGATCAATCGGGCAAACTATTAGAGCAGCAACAGATCATCTTCAAAAATGCCAACCACCTTGAGTACTAGTCGCTTCCATATCGCTGTACTCCTGTTGTTTATGAGTGCTTCATCGCTGGCCCAGTCAACGGTGGAAGTAGGTCTACTGCCTACCATAAACCTAAATATTGGCTTGCAGAAAAACTGGGAGATTAATACCAAATGGGAAACTCGGCAATTGATCCAACGTAGAATTGGGGGAGAAAACGACGGGCAAGGCTTCACCTTTCTTCAGTCAGATCAATCGGCCGTATTGGCCCGTAAAGTAGGATTGAACTCTAAGGTGGTTGGCGGCTATCTCTTACGAATCAGAGATGGAGCATTCATTCACCGCCTGATCCAACAATTCAGTATCGTTCAGCGGCTACCGCAACTGCGACTAGCACACCGTTTTGCCGCCGATCAAACCTTCGTCCCCAACGAAAAGGTAGAAACGCGCTTGCGTTACCGAATCGGCACGGAAATCGCACTCAACGGTCAATCCGCAGATGCCGGAGAACCTTACCTTAAGATCAATCACGAATACCTAGGCAGCTGGCAGGGACCAGATTTTGACCTGGAAATTCGGGTAGTGCCCGTTCTGGGTTACAAGTTTAATGATATCAATAAGTTGGAACTGGGCCTTGACTTCCGCTTTGACTCTTTTTTAGAAGAAGCTGGGAGAAGGCGGTACTGGGGATTATTAGCCTGGTACTATAAGCTGGATAAAGGTTAAAGTGAACTTTCTAAACTAAGCATTCGTCCCCTGCCCCAAAGTAAATTATGCAGGCAGGTATTTCTACTCGTTTTTAGATTTACGTATTTCTACTGAATCGCGCTAGCACCTTTATTTGTAAATTTGTCGCAGCATCTGTTCTTAAGTTCAATATTCAATTGACTAACATCTAACAAGGTCGTACCTAGACCAGAATTACTAATTCAACTAAGTAGCTGTTCATACACACATCAAGGTACCTAAGGTGCGTTGGCTAAGACTGCCCTAAAAGCAAAATTGAGGCAGAAGGGATTTAAGATCCCACCTTATTAAACATAATTTTTAACACCAAAACTATATTCATCATGACAAATAAGTCATTACCAGAAGTTATAAAATTGGCCGCTAACCAGTTTGCAGTTCCTAATGCGGAACAAATTATCGCACCTACATCGGAACTCGCTGATGTTTTTTCTCCACCTCATCACGGACCACGAAATGTTCCAATTCATGTGCCGTATGTAGATCATGGCGATAACTTCACTCATTTCCCTATTATCAACTCCGGAACATATTATCTGTTCTTACCCCACGAAGCTCAAGAGGTAGAGGTTTTTGATATGCATTATCACGGCCCTTCACAACAGGAACCCAGCTACTACCCTATTGAACTGGAAGCTTTAAACCAAGCGGAACTTCAAGGAACAGGTTTTAAGCAGGGCTTTAGGACAAAGTCAGCGGTAATCTTCAACCAAAATTCACCGCAACCGATTGCCATTCACTTTAGTGTTAGATCTGACCAGGATGACTTCACTTTGGCGTATATCGTTGTTAGTGACTTCAACTAATGATTGAACAGCTGGAAGTCTAGCTGAAAAATTTAAGAGCCCCATCGAGAAAACTAAATTTTTTCGATGGGGCTATTTTACTACTATTTAACTAAGTAGTTAAAGTACTGTTTTATAGCATTTTACAATTAAAAAACTACTAAAAATACAAGCATTGCTTACGCCTGGAGTACCAAATCCGTTACCGTCTTAATCCAGCGTGGATCATCATTCAAACTAGGAACAAGATCAACCTTCTCTCCTCCCATTTCCTCAAACTCTTCCTGGTACTCATCGCTGATCTCAATGATGGTTTCCAGGCAATCGGCTACAAAGGCGGGGCTGAATACCAATATGCGCTTGGCGCCATGTTCTGCCTGTTCTTCTAAAACCGCACTCGTGTAGGGTTGGGCCCAAGCTTCTGGTCCCAGACGGCTTTGGAATGTAGTGGTGTAACGATCTTCAGATAACCCCAGCTCCGTCGCAATAGCTCTAGTCGTAGCGTGACACTGAGCAGAATAGCAAAACTGGTTAACCTTACTAATGCTACCACAGCAATTCTCAGTTTTCAGGCAGTGATTGCAATCATCTGCTCGGCGGAGCTGGCGTTGCGGTAGCCCGTGATAAGAGAAAAGAATATGATCGTAGCTATCCAGATCAAAAGTGCGAGCGTTATCCGCAAAGATTTTGATCATTGCTGGTTCATCGTAGTAGGAGTTGATCATCTTCACACTAGGAATTGCCTCCTTCTTGGCCAGAATACGCATGACCTCTTCGTGTACAGAGCCCGTAGTAGCACCGGCGTACTGGGGAAAGAGTGGCAACACCACGATCTCGCTTACCTGTTCTTTCAACAAGTGATCCAGTGCACTCTCGATGCTGGGATTCTGATAGCGCATGCCCAAGGCTACCACATATTCATCACCTAAGTGTTCTTGTACACCAGCGGTGACTACTTCTCCGTAGTATTTGAGTGGTGAGCCATTCTCCGTCCACAACTGCTGATACAGCTTGGCTGACTTACCAGAACGGAGCGGAGCAATTATACCACGCACCAGAATATTCCGGGCTAACCACGGATAATCAATAACCCGACGATCAAGCAGAAACTGCTTGAGGTAACGGTATACTGCCCCACGAGTAGGGGCATCGGGGGTACCTAAATTGACGAGTAGAACTCCTTTTTTTCCAAACTGTGCCATATTAGACCTGCGGCTATTTTACTGTGCAAGGATACAACATAAAGGAAGGCCGAGGGTTCTACGAGAGGGTAAAAACATTGTCAATTAAGTAGGTCCTCGGAAATTACGAGTTGCGCTTCATCTAAAGTCGGATGAACATTTTCAGCACAAACCGTAAGTAGTTATTTCTTTACGCCCACTTATTGCTAGCTTTGCGGCTCACTCCAAATCTGCAATCCATGTCCAAACCGCTCATTCTTGTTACTAATGATGACGGCGTTACTGCACCTGGCATCAAAATGCTCGTAGAAATTGCCCAAGAACTGGGCGAAGTTGTAGTGGTAGCACCTGATAGCCCCCAGTCTGGTATGGGGCACGCCATCACGCTAAACACGCCTTTACGCATCCATCGCACCCGGGCCTTTACCGACATGGAGGCCTACGAGTGCTCTGGCACGCCGGTTGATTGTGTCAAACTGGCCAAGCACGTGGTTACCAAGGACCGTAAAGTGGACCTCTGCGTTTCCGGCATTAATCACGGTAGCAACGCGGCTATCAACATTATCTACAGTGGAACCCTTTCCGCAGCCATGGAAGCATCACTAGAGGGTATTCCATCTATTGGATTCTCCTTGTTGGACTACCGCTACGAAGCAGATTTCAGTGCGGCCCGTGGGTACATCAAGTCGATCATGCAGCACGTTTTGACCCACGGCCTGACCAAAGGCAGCTTACTAAACGTCAATATTCCCAAGCTTCCTACTGAAGAAATTAAAGGTATCAAACTATGCCGTCAGGCTGATGCGCGCTGGCAGGAAACCTTTGCGGAAGCAGAAGATCCACGTGGCCGGAAGTACTATTGGCTTACGGGCTCCTTTGTAAATGATGATCCACATACCGATACCGATGTGGCGGCACTGGAGGAAGGATACATTTCAGTGGTGCCATCTCACCATGACCTGACCAACTATGAGGCCCTATCCGATGGTTCGCTGAAGAGCTTAGAGGGTGTTCATATGGCTGGCTAAGCAGAATGTTTTCGTAAGCTCCTAAGTCTGACGTTGCAATAAACAAGCACGAAAGAATTAGAGCATGTTTAAATTTCTAACTGCTGACAACCCCTCCTTTATGAACCTGACTGTACTTAATTTCAGTTGCTTGACCCGCCAAACGCCTTCAATGAAGTTTCGTCAGAACCACAAAGGATTGATTTTCAGTGCACGATAAATTTTAAACATACTCTTAGTCCCAACAACAAAACAGCTTATGCACTACAAAAATGATAAAGTCTGGATTGGTCTCCTCGCGGGTGCATTGATCCCATTTGTAGGCTACGCCATTCTGCTCATGATCCTAGAGCAGCTAGCCGCAAATGAGGCGTTAGCTAATCAGCGCTTAAACTTTGACTTTCGTACCCGAACCATCGGCCTCCTGGCGCTGGCCTTGAACTTGATTCCAATGCGGTTCTTTCGCAGACGCCGGGCGAACCAAGCTATTCGTGGATTAGTACTAGCGACTATGGCCTACGGGCTGGTTTGGGTGTACTTCTTTGGTCAGCAGTTGCTCGGTTCATGAAGTATTACTTGATTGCCGGTGAAGCGTCGGGCGATTTACATGGCTCCTACTTGGTGCGCGCGCTGAAAGAGGAAGATCCTCAAGGAGAATTTCGCTGCTGGGGTGGCGACCTTATGGCTGCGGCTGGGGCAGATGTTCAAAAGCACTACCGTGAATTGGCTTTCATGGGTTTCGTGGAAGTATTGCTGAATATTCGAACAATCCTGCGCAATTTCAAACTGTGTAAGGCGGATATACTAGCGTATCAACCAGATGCCCTCGTCCTCATTGATTATCCCGGCTTTAATCTGCGCATGGCCAAATGGGCCAAAGCACGGGGTATTCGGGTCTATTACTATATATCGCCGCAGATTTGGGCTTGGCATACCAGCCGGGTGCACCAGATTAAGGCCAATGTCGACCGGATGTTTGTCATCCTTCCTTTCGAAGAGCCGTTTTACCAGAAATATAATGTTGAGGTAGATTATGTAGGCCACCCCTTGCTGGATGCCATAGCCGACAGAAGTGCCGACGAGCAGTTTCGTAGCCGAAACGGATTGACCGAGCAGCCGATTGTAGCCCTTTTACCTGGTAGCCGTAAGCAAGAAATCAGCAGAATGCTGGATGTTATGCTAAGTACGGCTGACCAATTCCCAGATTATCAATTTGTTATTGCCGGAGCGCCATCACAAGATCGGGCCTACTATGATCAGCTCTTGCAGCAATACGGTACACCAGCTAATGTGAGTTTGGTAGAGAACCAGACTTACGAATTGTTGCAGGAAGCCAAAGCGGCATTGGTCACGAGTGGAACCGCTACCCTGGAAACGGCCTTGATGCGTTGTCCACAAATTGTTTGTTACCGCGGCAGTAGTATATCGTATGCGATCGCCAAACGGGTGATTCAGGTGAAGTATATTTCATTGGTAAACTTAATCATGGATTCCCCACTGGTGAAGGAACTCATCCAGGACGAATTCAATACCGCGCAACTTACAACAGCCTTAGAAGAACTACTGCAGGAAAAAGAGCAGCAGCGTCTGGCTGAAGGCTATGCGATCCTGCACAAGAAGCTGGGGGAAGGCGGGGCAGCAAAGCGGTGTGCGGGCTTAATCAATACTTATCTCTCCGAAGAAGCTGTTTAATTGGATGCTTATAGCACATATCTAAAAGCCATATCCATCGTGCAAACACATTGTGAAAATAAATAATTTATAATTTTTCATAATCAGTAAGTGTCAGAAAACAAGTTTGGCACGCATTTTGGTATTTATATATACGAATGCAATAAGCAAATAAACACATGGTTAAATTATTTAATATTATTATTTTTCACCATATTTGCTCTTGCACAAGAATACTACTTTTAAATCACACATGATCACTATGAAAAAGATTTACGACCACTCCTTTCGCAATTGGATGCCTCCGCCTAATCCTCTAATGGCGCGAACGAGTTAAGCTCCATCCACTTTTCCATCTGAGACGAGGCTATTAAACAGGCCGGGTACTGAGTAGACCACTCCCGTATCCCCTACTCTTTTTGATCCTTTACGGTGTATCGTACACGGTAGAGCTTGAACACTATTGCACTACTTTTTGCTATCGAGCTACTGCGCTGCTATGGCCTGGCTGCTTGATGCCCAAACAAATCACATCATGAAAAATTTTACGCTATCTTTTGAAGGACTACTTTTGATTTTACTTTTACTAGTTGGTATTTATGGCGCTCGTTCCGTCATGCAGGGGAATGATGACGATGCCCCAGGGTTTGCCTCTCCACGCCAGGAAGCTCCGGCCATGGTTATGGCTCCTGAGGGTGCTGAGGACACCTACTAAGCGCGCTTCTAAACCAGGTAGTCCGAAAAATGGACCGTTCCAGTGAGCAAAATCGTCATATTGGTGTTAGGAATGCGTATCTTATCAATAATCGTAGACCTATGAAGCAGTTTAGACAACTCATGGAACGCTCAGCCTTCGGCGTATGCAGCTACCTTGCGGATAAGATGGGCCTGGCCAGTAGTCGAGTACGCGTGTACTTTATCTACATCAGTTTACTGACGCTCGGTTCTCCGATTATCTTCTACCTTTTCACTGCGTTTTGGTTGAATATCCGGCGCTATCTTAAGCGCGGTAAGAATTTGATCTGGCACTAGTTCAAATAGGAAATTAGAAGTTAGAAATGTTAGGTGGGAAATCGGACGAGAGATTTCCTAGCGGTAATATTTCATACTTCATACCTCTTATTTCTAATTTTCTTTAATTTCTCATCTGCCACTTTACCTCTTCGGCACCCAATTCCTGGGCCAAGAACCGACCTAAGACGAAAAAATAATCCGATAGTCTATTCAGGTACTGTAGCACCAAGGGATCAATTGTGATTTCTTCTAGGATGCTTACACACTGGCGTTCTGCCCTTCTGCAAACCGTTCTCGCCACGTGCGCGTGAGAGACTGTGGGATGACCTCCCGGTAGGACAAAATTGCGCAAGGCCGGAAGCGCCTGATCCATATTATCCATTGCCTCTTCCAGTATATTGATATCTGCCACATGCAAATCAAGTGGCAATACCATTTTCCCTTCCTCCTGTGGAGTAGCCAGATAAGAGCCAATCGAAAAGAGACGGTTCTGCACGGCAAATAAAGTATCCCGGATTTCTGTGGATGCTACATTATCACGCAATAGGCCTACAAAGGCGTTCAGCTCATCTAAAGTTCCGTAAGCTTCAATACGGGCGTGATTCTTTTTAACGCGGCTACCGCCAAATAGTCCGGTCTCTCCTTGATCTCCTGTCTTAGTATAAATCTTCATTTTGTAGTATTGCTCGAGGTTGATTACGCTTAGTAGGGTGGGTAACTTAGCAACTGGAATATCGCTTGGTTGGTCAAAGCTCACTCCGTTCGCGGCAAAAGCTCCCTAATGGTCGCGGGAGAAGCTTGCAAAGCTCGCGGTAACGCGGCGTTCGTACACTGGAGCAAAGTCCTTCGTCATAAACCAACGCTAAAGCTACGACGTAAGCGTAAGACTACAGCTAGCTACCCTTGGAAGTTTTAACGTAAGCGTCCGACGTTGTCGGCTCTACCGCGACTGGTAGGGAGCTACAACCGTGAGCGAAAGCGAACATATCTCGCGAACGGAGTGAGCTTTTACCATGAGCACGTCAGTGCGAATCCTCCCTGCTAAGGGTAACGTAACATGCCGTACCCAAAACGCATATTCCAAGCGTTTACGCCCCTCCTAACTCTGATTATACCGGTGGGTTGGATCATCTACCGTCACCACATTTTCGTTGCGGACATCAGATTCCACTTTACCATCTCGTAAACGTATGATCCGATGTGCATGTTCAGCGATATCTGGTTCGTGCGTAACCAAAATAACCGTATTGCCTTGTCTATGGATTTGCTCCAGAATGGCCATGATTTCAATCGAGGTCTTGGTATCGAGGTTACCGGTGGGCTCGTCGGCAAGGATGATACTGGGCTTATTCACCAAGGCACGCGCTATGGCCACCCGCTGGCGCTGACCACCTGACAATTCATTTGGCTTGTGATCTACCCGATCTCCTAAACCTACATCCGTTAAAACTTGCTGTGCTCGCGCCTCCCGATCAGATTTACTCATACCAGAGTAAACCAGAGGTAGGGCAACATTATCCAAGGCGGATAGACGTGGTAAGAGATTAAAGGTTTGGAACACGAAACCGATTTTGCCATTCCGTACTTCGGCTAGTTCACCATCAGTCATTGTACTTACGTTCGTACCATCCAGGACGTAATCACCGGTTGTTGGTGTATCCAGACAACCCAGCAAATTCATCAGGGTGGACTTGCCAGAACCGGAAGGCCCCATGAGGGCTACAAAGTCATTTTCAGAGACATCAATATTAACACCCTGCAAGGCCCGCACCTTGGTGGTGCCCATGTCGTAAGTCTTGGTGAGGTTTGAAGTAGTAATAACAACAGACATAGCGGAGATTTCGTATCGGGTTACTTATCAATTACTTTCGGAACACGGAAGAAAGTACCATCCTGATCTGGTGCGTTACGTAAGGCGGCGTCGCGGTCCACTTGATTTCGAACCTCGTCGGGGCGGGGCCGGTTGATCACCTCATTGAGGTAAACCAGTGGATCTACGCCCGAAACGTCCAAGTCGTTCAATTTTTCTACCATGCCCAGAATACTGTTTAAGTCTGTCTTTAGGCGTTCTTTTTCGTCATCAGACAGCTGTAAACGGGCCAAAAGTTCCAAGCGGGAAATTAATTGATCGTCGATCTGCATCACAAATTATTAGATGAGCAAGAGCTATTTATCGCTGAAAGCGGAATCAATTGCATTAAGCACAGCAATATAGGCAGCCAGATGAGTGAGGGCCAGAATGGTCCCGGTCCGGTCTTACCCGCATTTGCTATCGCAATGAGCAATCTGTTCCAACGGGAGCAAAGGTACAGAATCGCCCCATGTTTAGCGTCAAGCGAAAAATCGTTTTCTGATTTACATTCTGCGAACGTACTTCCAACGGTGGATGGCCCAGTCTGCACCACCTAGAGGCCCAACCTAGGCAGCAAAGGCAAATTCGGAACGCTAATTTTCTGCGTTACTTCGAGAGAAAGTTTATTTTCGCGTTGCTGAACTTTCTTCATCTATCTAATGAACAGAAAGCCGCTTGATAAAAAACTGCACAAAACGGAAGTGAATGTCTGAAAATCAATCTCCTATTAACGTAAAACACGTTGCTATTGCGGGCAACATTGGTGCTGGTAAAACTACACTCTGTACCCAGTTGGGTAAGCATTTTGGTTGGGATGTCCATTATGAATCTACCGATAACAATCCCTACCTGAGCGATTTCTATTTGGATATGCAGCGCTGGTCGTTTAACCTTCAGATTTACTTCCTGCATAATCGTTACGCCCAAATTTTGGGCATTCACCAAGGTGATAAAACTGTTGTTCAAGATCGGACCATCTACGAGGATGCGTACATCTTTGCGCCCAACCTGCACGACATGGGCTTGATGACCACTCGCGATTTTGAAAACTATACTTCTCTATTCAAGACCATGACCTCGCAGATTCAAGCACCCGATCTACTGATCTACCTGCGGGCGGGGATTCCTACGCTGGTCAACCACATCCAATCACGTGGCCGCGACTACGAAGGCAGTATGAGTCTGGATTATCTCAAGCGCCTCAACGAACGTTATGAGCAATGGATTGCCGGGTACGATATTGGCAACCTACTGATCATCGACGCTGATGATATCGACTTCAAGCAAAATCCGGAGGACTTGGGCAAGGTATTGAATCAGGTCCAAGGCGAGCTACACGGCTTATTCCAGTAAGTTTATTCTATCAACTCCATCACGGCTTCATTTAAGCTGGTACCGTATTGAAACCGTCCTTCAAGCAAGTACGAGTGCCCGGCAGTCACGGACTTAGGCCTCGCCAGACGGATGACAGTTGGGGGCATCAGGCTATCCGTTCCCGTAAAATTCACCCCTGGCAAAAGCTCTACGTAGGAACGTAATAGGAGTGCATTTACCTCACCACTCAAAAGAGCAGCAACTGGGGTTCTAAATTGCACGATCTCGTCTTCTGCGGTGTATAAGTCAATGATATTTACTGCTACTTCACTGGATAGTAGCTCAGGCCAATGGCGAGTGAAATTAATGGGATAATGATCCACCCCTTCCGGAAAATCTACCCGTGCTAGCTGGGCCAGATTGATAATTTTTCCAGGAATAAGTTGTCCTTTAGCATTCAAATACTGCCGCAGGTGCTTGAATACCTGTACCTGGAATTCGTTGGCACAAAAGATGCT
This sequence comes from Bacteroidota bacterium, assembly GCA_039816955.1. Lineage (GTDB taxonomy): Bacteria > Bacteroidota > Bacteroidia > Chitinophagales > Saprospiraceae > Lewinella. The sequence goes on along the minus strand of JBCBWU010000011.1, from coordinate 534 downwards.
CATCATCTCTCCTATGACAAAATCGACTGGTTTTGGCAACTGTACCTCCCGGGCATCGGTAAAGATAAGCTCTACCCTATCCGACCAGCCTTTCTTTTCTACCGTAGCCTCAATGTAGGGGAAGAGCTGTGGGTTGGTTTCAATCAAGTAGGCCTTGTCAACGTAAGGAAGGTATAATTCGGTAAGTGCCAACCGCCCCACTCCAGCCTCGCAAACCACTTTACCAGAGAAATCTAATTGGGCGAAGGCCCGAGCATACGCTCCCACCCTTTGCTGGTCGGACTCCATTATCTCGTAGTAGACCGGAGGAAACCCAAAATGCTGAGGATCAAAGGTCTGAGCGTGAAGCAGAGCGAGCTTGAGTTTATCGTAGCGCTGGACAAGGCTCGAAAAGAAATCTGTTGACATAGGGTGTAGTGCATCGTTTGAGCAAAGAAGCGCAAGATAGACATTTGCCAGAATTGGCTTTAATCAACACCGAAGGCCAGCAGTATAATCCAATTACGTCCTGGTATTACCAAACAAAAAGGAAGA
>JBCBWU010000119.1:0-23018 GCA_039816955.1 Bacteroidota bacterium | reverse complement strand
GTGTGCTATACTAGACCATTATTCAAAAAAAACCACCATCAAACCTTCAAACTATCTAACTAACCCAACCAACTAAGGCCGCAGGCCGAACTAAATTCACCAAATTCACCAAATCAACCAAATCAACCAATTCAACTAAATTCACTTACCCCGGCCGCAGGCCTAACCAAATCAACCAACCAATATGTCCCCTACCACCTTAGCCAGCCCCTGCACCTCCGGCTCTTCAAACAAGGTGAGGTGATGACCATCTACTACGGCTACTTCCAGATTTTCTTCAGCAAGTTGGGTCCATTGTTCGATATGGTAATCTTTATCAGGGCGCTTAGCGAATTCGGTGCTGCGTATGAAATGAATAGTGGCCGGAACGGGTTTCCAATTATAGCGCGCGTACAGCTCGTTTAGATTGTTAATCGTGTCTTGCAAGCTTTGTGCTTCTGCTGATTTGAAGGGTTGACTGGCTTTTCGTCCGGCTACAATGAGGCGATTGCGAATCTTTTTGGTAATCGCTTTCCAGTCCCCTTGTTTGAGCATATTGCCGAAACGGTATAGGGTACGCTTACCTTCTTTTTCGCGCAACGACTGCAGGTGTGCAGGGCCGGAATCCACAAAAATGAGATGTTCAATTTGATCTCCGCCGGCCAGTATCTGGTGGGCCATTTCCAGGCCTACGGCATTACTGAAACAGGTGCCCAAAAGAGTGTATGGGCCCTCCGGTTGAATTCTCTTGATCTCTTGCAGGTAGTAAGCCGCCATTTCTTCAATAGAATTGTGGCTGGCCTGCTCACCGTCTAATCCCTTGGGCTGAAGCGCGTACACGGCCTGTTGATCGCCGAGGTATTTGGCCAGGTTGCGGTAGAAGAAAACATGAGCTGCCCCAGAGTGGATACAAAAGAGTGGGGTAGTGCCTTCACCACGCTGCAGGGTACTGATGCTCTCCCAGGTAGTAGCGTGTGCCTCATCATCCGTGAGGTAGTAGGCCATTTCCCGGACCGTTGGGTATTCAAATAATAGATTGGGCGCTAGAGCAATTCCAGCTTTTCTCGCTTGCGCAATCACCCGGATACTCTGTAAGGAATCTCCACCCACATCAAAGAAATTATCATTTACGCCTAAGCTGGGCTGACTGAGTACAGCTTGCCAGATCGTGAGGAGTTGCTCCTCCAACTCAGAAGTGGCGGTATCTTCCTGCGGTGAATCCTCGTAAGTAGCCGTTTCCAGAATGGCATTACGGTTCAATTTGCCGTTGGGAAGCCGCGGAAAGTCATCCACCCGCCAGATCTTGCTCGGCATCATGTAAGCCGGTAGCTGTCGGCGAAGCCATTGGCGCGCTATGCTAAGGTCAAAGTCGGCGGTGGCTTGTACCCAGGCCAGGAGCTGCATGCTTTCGTTGACGAGTACGACTGCTTCCTGCACCGCTGGTACCGCCAATAAAGTCCGCTCAATTTCACCCGGTTCCACTCGGTGCCCCCTTATTTTGAGTTGCTGATCTACACGCCCTAGAAACTCAATCACGCCATCGGGACGATAGCGCACTCGATCACCGGTGCGGTATAGTTGGCCTTCGCCAAAAGGATGGTCAATGAAACGACTGGCGGTTAATTCCGGGCGTTGCCAATAGCCCTCGGCTACACCGGGGCCACCAATGTACAGTTCGCCGTGTACGCCGGCGGGTACCAGTTGTTGCTGCTGGTCCAGAATATAATTTGTAGCGTACGGGATAGGACCACCAATAGGAATAGACCGCTCTAAGTCTTTCAATTTGATCTGGTGCGCTGTGCTCCAGACTGTACCCTCCGTTGGGCCGTATTCGTTGTATAAAGCTGTTTGCGGTAGCAGATCAAAATGCTTATTGGCCAGCTGTACGGAACAAGCTTCTCCTGCCACCATCACTGCTTCCAAGCTACTGAGCTGCTGCACAGGTGCCAACTCTAGTAAGATGCCATACAAGGAAGGCAAGAGCAGCGTATGCGTAACCTGCCGATCGTGAATAAGACCCGTCAGTGCATCAATGTCCTGTTCAATCCGGCGAGGTGCCAATACTAAGGTGCCTCCGCTACTGATGGACCAAAAGATACCGGCCACGGAGCTATCGAAAGAGAAAGAAGATAGCAGCAGGAAGGCCCCTGGTTGCTCTTGGTAAAAATGAAAGCGGGCTGCGGTAGAATGCACCAGGTTGTCGTGACTGATCGGTACACCTTTTGGCTTGCCCGTGCTACCCGAAGTATAAATCATGTAGGCCAAATCTGCCCCCTGGTGTTCCACCTCTGGGGCGGTTGCCTGCTGTTCTTCATCAAGAACTACCAAGGCTACAGATTGTACTGGAAATTGCTTGGCCAGTTCTGCTGTTGTTACCACCGCATCCACCTGAGCATCTTCCAGCATATAGGTGATACGGTGCTCCGGGTAGGCGGGATCTAAAGGCAAGTAAGCCGCACCTGCTTTGAGGATACCTAGAATACCCACCAATAATTCTACGGATGGTTCTGTGTAAAGGCCTACAATATTATTGCGCAGTTCCGTGCCCATTTGTTGTTGGAGGCGGTGTGCTAGGGCATTGGCGCGTTCGGCAAGCTCGGCGTAGCTCAAGCTGTCTGCTCCAAATTGTACCGCTATTTGCTCAGGTTTTTGCTGGGCATGAGTTGCAAAAAAGGAAAGTATACTTTTTGCCGTAGGTAGGGGAGCAGTACTAGCATTCCAAGTTTCAAGCAATTGAGTCGACTCCTCGGCACTTAAAAGCGGTAGAGTAGCAATTGAACGCTGCGGTTGTGCCACAATCGCCCCAGCTAAGACCTCTAAATGCCCTAGCATTCGCTCAATAGTCGCTTTCTCAAACAAATCACTGGCGTATTCCAGTGCCAATTCAAGATTATCATCAGTGTCGCTGAAGAAGAGGGTGAGGTCAAACTTGGCCACTTCCAAATCCAGAATGCGATCCTCTAATTGGAGGTCCCTCCCGAAGTCAAGTTTTTCAGCTGGCTCGTTCATCACAAACATGGCTTGAAACAGTGGGTTGCTACTACCTTGCCGCTCTGGTTTTAGCTCCTGTACCAGCTGATCAAAAGGTACATCCTTGTGGTTCAGGGCGTCTAGCGTGTGTTGTTTGACTTGCGTCAATAAGGCCAGAAAATTATCCTGGGGATTTAAGGCCGTACGTAAGACCAGGGTTTCATTGAAGAAACCTACAATACCCGTTAGTTCAGAACGATCACGGGTTGAGAAAGGAGCGCCGATGAGCAAATCTTCCTGCCCTGTATAGCGATACAGCATAACCTGATACAGTGCTAGCCCCACTACAAAAAGGGTAGTCTGCTGCTCCTTCGCCAGGCTTTTCAATTGCTTTGAAAGGGGAGCTGGCAACTTACGCCTAAGGGTCTGTCCACGAAAACTAGGTTCTGCCGGGCTAGGAAAATCGGCAGGGAGCTCTAGTACGGACCGTGGAGCGGCCAGCCGCTCTATCCAATAGTTTAGGCTCTTCTCTGCTATTTTCTGCTGTTGCTGCCAGTAGGCGTAGTCGGCATACTCCAACTTCAAGTTGGTTTGGTCAGTGGCCTCACCCTGGACCTTAGCCCGATAGTATGCCGCTAATTCCCGATTGAAAATGCCCAGTGAAGAACGATCTCCAATGATGTGGTGCAATAGTAAAACCAGCAGGTGCTCCTCCGTGCCCAAGCGAATTAAGGTAGCCCTAATGAGTGCATCCTGTTCCAAATCAAAGAGATGCTGGCGTTGGGCTTCGTAGACGGTGCTTAGTTGCTGCGTTTGGACCTCGTGATCCAGTTCGCTCCAGTCCAGGTACTCGTAGGGTAATTCCCGTTTGGTTTGAAGAAACTGCAGGGTCTGCCCATTGTCCTCCTGCTGGAAAGCGGTGCTGACCATTTGATGACGCTTTGCCGTGGCCACTAAGCTCTGGTGAAGCACATCTTGATCCAGTTTTCCGCGCAAGCGATACAAGTGGGCATAATTGTAGAACGGACTCTTTGGGTACAATTGCTGCAACAACCACAGTCGTTGCTGACCGTGCGTTAAAGGCACTTTCGAATCTTGGGGGCGTTGACTAATACCCCTGGGCTTTGCCGCCTGCTGACCTTTTTTCTTTAGTGCCAGCCATTTGTCTAGATTGCTTTTTGGCTTAGACGGTTTCATACCCTTACTTTTTTACGGCCTCAATTACTGTTCTCAATTTCGCTCCTTTACTAGCCCGTGATCATCTTAAGTAGACGTCCCGCCGGTAGATCCACTTCAAAAGCTCGTTCTATAAACCAGTATAAGGAGATTAAGATCAATAGGACAGAACCATAAGTGATAATCTTGGGGTAAGCTATGGTTTTTCGTAGCAGGAAGAGTACGGGGAAGGCTAGGCAGATGATGGCCACTTGCCCCAGTTCTACTCCTACGTTAAATCCTAACAGCGACAATACCATGTAATCTCCACTTAACCCCTTTTCACCTAATACACTCGCAAAGCCAAAGCCGTGGAAAAGACCAAATACCAGGGCAATCAACCACTCCCGTCCTTTGAAGATCGGAGTGATGTTGTGCACAGCGGCCAGTGCAATAGAAATAGCAATGGTCGATTCAACAAAGCGAGAAGATAAATTGATCACATCCAGGGCAGCCAGGGCTAAAGTTACGGAGTGCGCTATGGTAAAGAAGGTAACAATCTTGAGGATGTACCAAAAGGCAGGACCAAAACGGGCTACGGGCAACCAACTATTGTGATAATTGGCGGACACGGCGGTATCTACCAGACTCATATCATCCAAAGTTTCGCGGCGGCGAACTACCGCGGGGAGGATCAAAGCAATGATGAAGAGGATGTGATCCAAGCCGATCCAAATGTGCCACATTCCCAACTTTACGAGGGCCCAAAAGCCTTTCCAGACAGAGGCGTCCTTCAAGTCTAGGTCCTGAACCGTATTGCCAGGATCAAAAATGAGGGAGATGAGGGCTTCGTTATTCACGATTCCAGCCTTCCAGTTGTATTCCTGCACCAAAATCCCCTTGTGTTGTGGGTTGGTATCAAAGAAACCTTCGTATCGTACCTTCAAAACCTCCGGCACCTCACTTACTTCCGGTAGGGTGAAATTGAATTTGACAAAATATTCCATCTCATCCAACTTCAGGATTTTGACATCTTCAAAGGTGAGCTGGAAATCGTCGCCTCCAACACTAAAGCCGCTGATACGATCAAGATAAGCTTGTATCATAGGGATATGCGGCTCTATATCCGCCATCGTCATCCGGTCGGGTAAATTGAGGTTCAAGGAGCGGTTAAGGTCTTTAGCCGTTACCTCAAAGCGCCCGCCGATACCCTCACCGTAGATGCGCATGTACATGTAGCTCTGATCGGGCGCGTGTGCTTCCAATACAGTTGGGCCCACACACCACACAAAGAGTGCTAGTAGGAGCTGAATAAAGGACAAGTTGATTCTCATTGTAAATGCTTGAAATTATAGGTGGAGAGATTAGGATTTTATGATAGTTTAGCCATCGTTCGGAAGGTTTCATTACTTGCCAGGAGGTCGTCATAAGTACCTTGCGATACAATGTTTCCGTCCTGTAAAAAATAAATAATATCTGCCCTCTTTACAGTGGATAAACGATGAGCAATAATGATGAGCGTTAGGTCTGCCGGTAGATTGTCTAACGCTTTCACAATACTCTCTTCCGTAATATTGTCTAGTGCACTGGTCGCCTCATCCAAGAACAAAACTTCTGGGTTGCGGTAAAGCGCTCGAGCCAGGCCCAGCCGCTGCCGTTGACCACCGCTCAATCGTATGCCTTTTTCACCGATAATGGTCTTGAATTGCTGTGGCATTTCCCTTACTACGAAGTCGTAAATACTAGCCATTCGAGCAGCAGCTTCTGCTCGCTCTACATTGATCTGGCTACCGTTTTTGGGCACTGCAATGTTGTTCAAAACGGTATCATCGAAGAGGAAAACTTGCTGAGGAACGTAAGCGATCTTTTGCTGCCAAGCTGCCAGTCGTTCAGAGCTTAAAGGCTGGTCGTCGATTTTGAGTTGACCTGCACCCGGATTTAGTAGACCAACCATCAGGTCGATCAGGGTCGTCTTTCCTGAACCGGTTGAACCCACCAAGGCCACGACTTGCCCCTTTGGAATCGTCAGATTAAAGTTTTTGAATAGCGCTTGCTGGTCATCCTGGTCGTATGAAAAATGGATGTCTTGCAGGCGAATCTCCCGTTGGAATAAAAGTTGATTCCCCTTGGCATCAGGGGCTGCCTCCTCCTGGAGCGTTGCCACCAAGTCGTCGTACAGTTTGTCCAGCACGGGATAGTTGTGGCGAATTTTACTCAGCGCTGCGAAGGCCTGTTGCAAGGCAGGTAAAAGTCGGTAGCCCGCAACGGCGTACAAGCTAAGGGTGGGAAGTACTTCTTGAATATTTCCAGATTGGGTATACAAGGCCAGGGTAATCAGCAGGATGCCGCCAAAGGCCAATATTTCCAAGATGTACTTTGGTGATTTCATTACGATACTAAAGCGCGGCATGATATCCGAAAACTGCCGGGAAGCCGCTTCGTAACGCTGATAGAAAAAGTCAGAATCACTGTTAGCTTTTATAGCCTTGATACCATTAAGTAATTCAGACAAGGTACTGTAACGACTAATATTGTGCTTGATTCGATTTTCTCCAAGGCGTTGCAGGTACCGTTGGCGCAGGAGATAGATCAATAAATATGCACCTCCTAGCACTCCTAAGCTCGAAAAAGCAATCACGGGACTTACAATTGCCAGTAAAGCAAAAATGACCAGCGCTACTGTACAGCGTGATATTAGATCGATTAACGGCAGAATAAAGCCAGAGTTTAGGGTAACCACTTCTCCCATCAGGTAAGTCTGTAATTCTGAAGTGTTAATGTTCAGATAATAGGAGTAGGGCTTAGCCATATAAGTTTTGAGCAAACGCATACTCATGCGGTGCGACATATTCCAGGTAAAACGAAACTGGGCCCAAACAGTAAATATGCCGAATAGATTGGAACAAGTAATTAAGGAAACGACTAAAATACCGCTGGTGATGAGCATGGAGCGCTCGGATGAAAAGCCCACCAGCTCGTAAGCATCTTTGAGCCAGACATTATTTTGTATCGCCGCCGGATCAGCCATTAATTCCATAAATGGAAGAATGGACGCAACCCCAGCTACCTCCAGTAAGCCCAACAGTAAAACAGCGGCCATCAGCTGGAGAAAGCGAATTTTTTCCCGTTTCTGAAATATGTTACTAATTTTTTGAAATAGCACCTGATGTCGGTTATGGGATAATGTGATCCTTCCAAAAGACCGTCAATACATGGAAGAGCAGTTGACGCAAATGTAGGGATTCGGGAAAATACACGCTCTATCTGGTAATTAGATTTGCTTATGATAACTTTTTGGTGTGAAAAGAGGCTTTTGTCATTTGTTGTCTAGACTTAAGAATATTGGCCCGGTTCATTCATCAATATTCTGATTTACTTGTATTTTACCACCCATATTTTAGCCCATTATGGCAACTGTAGCAATTATCAAGCCTTTGGCGCTCAACGATAGCTTGTGTCCCTTCTTGGCTATTTATGCTGACAAATTACTTTAACCTAGTTGGAAGCTTTGCCATGCACTTCACCGAACTCCATTCGACTTTAGTTTTATCCAGTCGAGATGTCCAAGCTATTGCCTTAGAAGTAGGACTGGATACCTTGATGGATCGTCTTATTCAGCGATTATCGTCCTTGATGCAGTCCTTCGATGAAGTGCAAACGGCTATTCCTATTCGCTCTGGCTTCAATTATCATCTACCACATACTGGTTTGGTAGAATGGATGCCTTTACACCAAAAGGGAGAACAGGTGACCATTAAAGTGGTGGGCTACCACCCGCAAAATCCTCAACGTTACCAGGTTCCGACTATTTTGTCAACTATTTCTGCCTATGATGTTCGGACTGGTCATTTACGAGCCCTAATGGATGGGGTCTTTTTGACGGCACTGCGTACTGGTGCGGCCTCTGCCGTAGCGAGTCGTCTGTTGGCGCTCCCACAGAGTAAGACCTTGGGCCTCATTGGCTGTGGAGCCCAGGCGGTGACCCAGTTGCATGCTCTTTCGCGCATTTTTGACTTTGACCGGATTTGCTTTTATGATGTCGATCCGCAGGCGGCCAGTACGTTTACGAACAGATGCGCAGCTTTTGAGCTTTCCGCTACCTTTGAGGCGAGCTCCATTGAGCAGATCGTGAACCAGTCTGACATCATTTGTACGGCTACCTCCCTTGATGTAGGACAGGGGCCGTTATTTGATCAGTTGAGTTCCCAAGAGCATCTGCATGTAAATGCGGTTGGCGCTGATTTTCCCGGAAAGACCGAGCTTCCTTTGAGTTTACTGCAAGAGAGTTTCGTCTGCCCTGATTTTCGGGATCAGGCGATCAAAGAGGGAGAATGCCAACAACTCAAGGCAGAGGAGATCGGTGCCGATATTCTAACGGTCATTAAGCAAGCCCAGGCTTTCCAGCCGTACCATAATCAGCGTACGGTATATGATTCGACTGGCTGGGCACTACAGGATTATGCGGTGATGCAACTCTTCATTGAACACGCCACCGATTTAGGTGTGGGCCAACGCATTCCCATCGAAAATATTCAACAGGACGCCAAGAATCCCTATGAGTTCTACCACGTCCCAATTGCAAAGTAAACTTAGGAGAGACTTACATGGATTTTAGCATTCCCCAAGCGTATCAAGATTACAAGCAAGAGGTCATAACTTTTGCCCAGGATCAGCTGCAGGATGATGTCATCGCCCGCGACGAAAGTGGCACCTTTGCCCGCGATTTGTGGCTGCGCTGTGCTGAGTTTGGTATACAAGGACTGGCGGCGCCCGCCGCCTATGGAGGCCAGGAGGAAGAGATCGATTTGATGAAATCAATGCTGGCTATGGAAGGGTTTGGCTACGGCTGTAAAGACAATGGCCTGGCTTTAGCATTGAACGCCCAGATGTGGACCGTGCAGATCATTATCTCAATATTCGGGAATTCCGATCAAAAAGAACGGTTTCTGCGCCCAATGGCAGAGGGTCGCTGGCTGGGGGCTCATGCTCTGACCGAGGATCAGTCTGGATCAGATACCTTTAATATGCAAACCCTTGCCACCAAGGTGGAAGGGGGGTATATCCTAAACGGAGAAAAGCGTTTGATCACTCTTGGCCCCATTGCTGATTGTGCAATGGTGTTGGCCAGCACTAACCCCAAGCATGGTAAGTGGGGTATCAGTGCTTTTCTAGTAGAACTCGACAGCGAGGGCGCTGTGCGTAGTCCGATAAGGAAAAAGATGGGCTGTCGTACTGTACCATTTGGCGAGTTGACCTTTAAGGATTGCTTTGTGCCCGATAAGAACCGCTTGGGTAAGGAAGGCGCTGGCTTCAGTGTCACCCAGCAATCTTTAGAATACGACCGCTGCTGCATCTTGGCCAGTAAGCTCGGGGCAATGCAGCGTCAATTGGAAGAGGCGGTGGCCTACGCCCAAAACCGCCAGCAGTTTGGACAATCAATTGGAAAATTCCAAGCCGTTTCTCACCGCATTGCCGATATGAAGCTTCGCCTGGAAACTTCGCGTCTGCTGTTGTACAAGATGGTTTGGTTGAAGCAAAATAAATTACCGTGTACAATGGAAGCCTCTTTGCTGAAACTGCAGCTCAGTGAGAGCTTTGTGGCCTCCAGCATGGATGCAATTCGAATTCACGGAGGAAACGGCTATTTAACTGATTTTGAGGTGGAACGAAATCTGCGGGATGCTGTTGGAGGCGTACTTTATGCCGGTACGTCAGATATTCATCGCAATATTATTGCCCAACTATTAGGCTTGTAACTTTCTGTTTCTAATTAGTGCCCTTGTGGTTGCTGTTTTACCAAGTATTAGCGAGTGACTTATTTATTACACCAAAATATCTTAGAGCAGGCTGAGAAGGCACCGGACCACATTGCTTTTCGTTGTGGTAAAGAGGAGTATGCCTACGCTGATTTGGCCGTTAAGATGCAGCAGCTAGCAGCAGTCTTGCAGGATAGTGGTGTTCGTCGTGGCGATCGAGTTGGCATTTTCCTCCATCGTTGTTTGGAAACTTCCTTAGCTATTTATGGCATTTTGCAGGCTGGGGCAGTCTATGTTCCCATTGATCCTACGCTACCAGAAGAGCGCATTCGTTACCTTATTCAGGACTGTGGTATTCAATGCTTGGTCTCTCATCCATCGCAAAGACGTCGATTGGCCGTCTTCGGTGCCGATGAGGGAATGCTGCGGACAATTATTGGTTTGGAGGCGGAATGGGCGGTGCCGACTATTAGCTGGGAAGCGGTTTGGAGCGCACCCTTGGCTCAGGCCCCAAGGCAATTAGAGAAGGATTTAGCTTATATTATTTATACCTCTGGCTCTACCGGTAATCCAAAAGGGGTGATGCATACGCATTATAGTGGTTTGACCTACGCTCGCCTGACCGCCGACTTATACGATATACGGTCTACTGATCGGATTGGCAATCATGCTCCCATCTTTTTTGATATCTCTACCTTAGGATATCTCACCACTCCTTTGGTGGGTGCTACTACTGTCATTAGTTCTGATGCTCATGTAATGCTTCCAACTAGTTTAGCTAAACTTATTGAACAAGAGCGACTTACGATTTGGTATTCGGTGCCTCTGGCGCTGATACAAATGGTACAAACACAGCTACTTCCTAGCCTAGACTGGTCGGCTCTGCGCTGGATCTTGTACGGGGGGGAACCATTTGCTTTAGGGCACCTGCGCCAGCTTATGGCGGAGCTACCGCACGTTGGTATCAGCAACGTCTACGGCCCCACCGAGACCAATCAGTGTACCTTTTATAACTTACCGGCCCCACCGGTGGATGATACGCCAGTACCCATTGGCTATTTATGGGGCAATACGGAGATGCTGATTTTGGATGAAGACGATCAGCCAGTCAGCGATGGTGAACCAGGCGAGTTGCTCATCCGTTCGGGAACTATGATGAAGGGGTATTGGAATAACCCAGAAAGAACAAAACAGTCGTTCTACGAGCATACCGCAGTAAGTGGAATGGTGCATACTTTTTACCGAACTGGTGATTTAGTGCTACTGGACGAGAATGGCCTTTTGCAGTTGCTGGGGCGAAAGGATCGGCAGATCAAGGCTCGTGGCTACCGGGTAGAGCTGGACGAAGTGGAGATTGCTATTCTTAGTCATCCCCAAGTGAGGGAGGCTGCCGTATTTCCGAAAGCTGCAGCCGACGGGCAATCCAAAACGATTGCAGCGGCTATTAGCTGGAAAGAAGAGTTGCCAATTCCGGAATTAATTGGTTTTCTCAAGCAGAAACTGCCACCTTATGCCGTGCCGGAAGATTGGACTAAATATCCAGAACTACCCCGTACTCCGACTGGAAAAATTGATCGAAAACTGCTACAGAAAGTAGCATTGCAAAAGTAAACTGGCCCACTGGCCGACAGGAATTCATATGGACGTAAAAGACACTTTGATACAGTTTATTCAGCATGATCTCATCGACGATGATCAACCCATCAACAGTGATGAGGACTTACTCACCACGGGCTTGATTGATTCTGTGAGGGTTATGCGCTTAGTTAACTTTGTCGGCGAGGCCTTCGCTATCGAAATTCCCCCAGAGGATATGACGATCGATCATTTCATTTCAGTGGATGCGATCAGCGATTATGTGGCCTCCCGCAAGTCATAAGCAGCTGGCATGAAGAAACAACTTACCCAAAGCCAGATGCTGCTGTGGATGGGCCAACAGCTCAATCCCAGGTCGCCATTGTACAATATGGCTTTTCTCTTTGATTTGCGTGGTGTCTTTGATGCCAGTGCTTTTCAGCTAGCTTTTGCTAAACTGCTGGAACAGAACGATGCCATGCGAACCGTATTTCGTATTTCGGATGGAGAGCCGCAACAGCTAGTACTAGAAGATTTTAGTTTTGAGCTACTGGTGGAAGACTGGGGTAGCCAAACCATAACGGATGTAGCGCTCACGGACTGGGCCGAGCAACGCAGTGCGCAATTGCTGGATCTAGAGCAGTGCTGCTTTGATAGTTTGCTTATCCAGCTCAGTGAAGATCGCTGGCTCTGGTACTTGAATCAGCATCACCTGATTACGGATGCGTGGTCGGTTACTGTGATGTACAAGGCCATTATGGACTATTACCAATTGGCTATTGACGGTAAGTTGGACGAAGCACCGGTGCTGCCTCTTTTTGGAGATTACGTGGCCTACGAGGCGGAACAAAGGGCAAAAGCAAAGACTGCTGCCCACTGGAATACGAAGGAGGTCCCACGTGCGCTACCGCGTCTCTACGGATTTCGTGGTTTAGAAACGTCCAGTCAATCCGTGCGGGTACCGGTGCATATGGGACTGGAGCGCACGGAGCAGCTGCGGGCCCTTACCACGGCCAAGGAACTCCGATCCTGGACACCCCACGCTACGCTTTTTAATGTTTTTGTCACCACCTTATTCACTTACCTGTTTCGTACTAGTGGTCAACGCCGGCTTGCTATTGGGTCACCGGCACATAACCGGGCCAAGCCCTTGTTCAAAGAAACACCAGGGGTCTTCATTGAATTATTTCCACTAGGGATTGAGATTGAGGAGGGAGATACCTTCCTATCGCTTTACAAAAAGGTCCGTACCGAAGTCAATAGCTTTTTGATGCAAGGTCAGCCCGGTGCCAGTACCGCCGAATTGAGCCGTTCCTTTGGTGCGGTCCTCAATTATATTCATGCCGGTTTCCCAGTGGTTGAGGGTTTGGAAATGCAATCACATTGGGTCCACGCTGGGCATTGTGATCCCCGTCACCACGTTCGGATGCAGGTCTATGATTTTGATCAGACCGGTGAGATACAAATCTACTTTGATCTCAATGTCGATGTATTTGACGAAACACTACGCGATCAAGCTCCGGGCCATTACCTCAGGATTTTGGATGCGTTCATTGCGGACCGAGATCAATTTTTAGTGACTCCGGCCCTAACGGCTGAGGCAGAACAAGAGCAATGGCTAAAGGGATTCAACGCCGCAGTAAGTACCTCTGCTCCGGCATTATTAGTGCAGCAGTTTGAAGCACGGGTTGCTCAGCACCCACAACGTTTGGCGCTCCGCTGCGAGGAAGTGGAATTCACCTATGAAGAGTTAAACAGTAAAGCCAACCAATTGGCCGCTTGCCTAAAGGCACATGGCTTGCAGGTGGGAGATCGCCTGGCCATTCACCTTAGGCGTTCGCCAGAGCTTCTTATAGCGATCTGGGGGGCACTGAAAGCTGGGGTTGCCTATGTTCCCATTTCCTGGGATACCCCCGCCAGCCGTGTGCGTGAGCTTTTGTCACTTGCTGATTGTAGCCTTTTACTGACCAGTGCGGAACGGGCGCAAGCAAATTTCGCTGCGCAGCAAAGCCTGGCTTTGGATCGGGAGCAGAACTGGTGGAGTGATTATTCGAATGCTAATCCAGAACCCGCCGCTGTGGCATCTGATCTGGCCTACATCATGTTTACCTCTGGTTCCACTGGGCAACCCAAGGGCGTAATGATCAGCCATGGTGCACTGGCCAATTACATTGCTTACGCTAAGGATAAATACACTACGGAGCAGCGAGCCACATTTGCACTATTCACCCGCATCGGTTTTGACCTTACGGTGACTTCCATTTTCACCCCACTTGTGGCTGGGGGCATTACCGTAATTTATCCCGAACGAGAAACAGGACCCGACTTAGCGGTCTTGGATGTGATGCGAGATAATCAGGTTGATATTGTCAAACTTACGCCATCTCACCTGGAGTTGGTACGGGCTGGAGATTGGTCGCATTCGCGCATTCGCGTAATGATCGTTGGGGGTGAAGATTTTAAAGCCAGCCTGGCCTCAGCGGTCGCCGCTACCTTTCCTTCAGGACTACAGATATACAATGAGTACGGCCCCACGGAAGCTACCGTGGGTTGTATTGTACATCAGTTCCAGCCGGTAGATCTCCGTAAAGGCTCGGTACCTATTGGTCGGCCGACTACCAATATGGAGGCCTACGTGCTCGATGAGCAAGGCCATTTGGTCCCAATGGGTATCATTGGGGAGTTGTATTTGGCAGGTAGTGGACTAGCAGAAGGCTACTGGCAAGACGATGAACGTACCGGTGAACGCTTTGTACCACATGCCTTCCAGTCCCAAAAACGCATGTATCGCACAGGAGATTTAGCCCGCCTCAATACCGAAGGTGAGTTAGAATTCCTGGGCCGTGCCGATGAGCAGCTAAAAATTGGCGGAATCCGAGTGGAGCCCGGCGAAATAGAAGCTCAACTGGCTAATTTCCAAGGGATAGAAGGAGTGGCGGTAGAACTTTGGGACCAATCCCCCCGGCAAGGCAGCGAGGAAGTGCAACACTGTAGCAAATGCGGACTGCCTTCTAACTATCCAGATGTAACATATGATGAGCATCAGGTTTGTAATTATTGCCAGGAGTTTGAAGGTTATCGCCAACGAGTAGAAAAGTACTTCCGCACTCTGGATGATTTACAAGATATCTTTGCGGCCAGCCAAAAGCGTAAAACCGGAGCCTATGATTGCCTGATGCTCCTTAGTGGTGGCAAGGACAGTACTTATGCGCTAGGGCAACTGGTAGAGATGGGCTATAAAGTACTGGCCTTTACCTTAGATAATGGCTACATCTCACAGCAGGCACTCGATAATGTAGAGCGCGTCGCTAAGGAGCTAGGGGTGGACTGTGTGGTGGGTAGTACACCAGCTATGAACGAGATTTTTGTCGATAGTCTCCAGCGCTTTTCCAACGTTTGTAATGGCTGCTTCAAAACCATTTATACGCTAGCCACCCAGGTAGCAGTAGAGAAAGGGATTCCGATTATCGTAACTGGACTATCTCGCGGGCAGTTTTTTGAAACTCGCCTCACCGAGGAGCTCTTCCGTGATGATCGTTTGGATCCCGATGCCATTGATGATATTATTCTGACCGCTCGTAAAGAATACCATCAGGTGGATGATGCCGTCAAGCGCCTAATGGATACCTCGATCTTTGAGGATGGAAAAGTATTTGAGCAAGTTGAGTTTGTAGACTTTTACCGCTACACAGATGTGAGCCTGCAGGAAATGTATATCTACTTGGATGATCGCCTGCCGTGGATTCGTCCGACTGATACCGGCCGTTCTACGAACTGTCTTATCAATAAATTGGGCATTCATATCCACACCAAGTTGGAGGGACACAGTAACTATGCCTTCCCTTACGCCTGGGATGTGAGGATGGGCCATAAGCAGCGCGATACCGCTATAGACGAGATCAATGAGCCCATTGACTTAGAGGAGGTACAGCAAATGATGCAGGAAATTGGTTACGTAGAACCCCAGCCCGCCACGCGGGAGTTGGTGGCCTTCTACGGTGGTGAGCAGCCCCAGGATGCAGCTTCTTTGCGGGCGTATTTAGCGGAAACGCTACCGGATTATATGATCCCCACCCGTTTTCAGCATCTGCCCACTTTGCCCATTACACCCAATGGTAAGATTGACCGCAAGGCCCTCCGTACGCTTGATTTGGAAGAGCGGGCACCGCAAACTTACGTAGCGCCCAGCACCCAAGTAGAGGAACTGATTGCTGGCATGTGGGAGGAGGTACTTGGTATGGAGCAAGTGGGTATCCACGATGACTTTTTGGCACTGGGAGGTACCTCGCTTTCGGCCATTCGCTTGATGTCACGGATTAACGAAACCTTAGAGCTCGATTTATCGCTGGGCTTGATTTTTCAGGAACCAACAATTGCCAAGTTTTCGGCCAGAATCGAAGAAATACTTGAAGAACTATTATCAGGTATGGATGAGTAGAATCTGCCTGCCAGACTCCGGACAACTTATTTAGTAACCTCCTAAACCTATTGGAAAAAAGTAACTACAATTGCCATGGCTCAAATTCTGTGCTTAACATCTGGACTCACCGGCATTACCAATGCCAGTTTAGAGCTAGTGAAGCGGTTGGAAAGAGCTGGGCACGAAGTTACCTTTGGTAGTACCCGCCCGATTGGGGAACTGGTGGCGGCTAACGAGATTGACTACTTACAATTGCCGCCCGTTAATTTTTTTCCTGGAGGGCAAGATAAAAGTGGAGGAGGATTAGGGCAGCGTTTGCAAAAGTGGTGGTACCGGTGGCAAAACCGAAAGGAGCGAAGAGCAGAGGCTGTAAAAGCACTAGGTATGGATGTGTTTGCCGATCAACTCCGCTCGTTGAAACCAGGTTTGCTCATTGTAGATATCGAACTGCATGAGCACTTGATGACCGCTGTTGTAATGGGTATACCTACGGTTCTCGTTAGTCCTTGGTTTTCCCTTTGGCAACGCCCAGGTTTACCCCCGCTGATGCAGGATACGATTCCAGGGCAAGGGTGGCGAGGTTCTGCGATTGGTTTGTCTTGGGCTTGGTGGTTATGGCGTTGGCAACGGCGTTGGATGTTTGGCAAGAAATACTTACGCTCTGTGGGTACTAATCGGCGGTCAGTACTGTTGGCATACGCTCAGGAAATAGGTTTTCCATTGGACTATGTCCCCGATAACTACTGGCCGGGCCCTTTGACCTATAGCAGCTTGCCCGTCATCAGTGTTACAATTCAGGAAATGGAATTTTCGCACGATCCACAGCCCTGGTTTACCTACGTGGGTGCTATGGTTAAAGATCAGCGCCGTGAGGCACAAAAGGATATGGTGCTGACAGACCAGCTGGATCAGATATTCGAGGACTGTAGAACGAATAATAAACGCTTGATTTGTTGCACCGTCAGCACCTTTAAAGCAGGGGATACTGCCTTCCTGAAACGACTTTTAGTTGCTGTAGAGAAACGATTGGATTGGGTGCTGATATTGGGATTAGGCGCAAAACTGCAGGTAAGTGATTTGGGCGAGATTCCAGCTAATACACACGTTTTTCCCTGGATTCCGCAAATGAGTGTGTTGGCCCATGCAGATTGTTCCATTAATCACGCCGGTATTCATACCATCAATGAGTGCATTCACTTTCGAGTGCCCATGCTGATATACTCTGGCAAACGCTCCGACCAAAATGGTTGTGCTGCGCGTGCCCATTATCATCAAATAGGTATCATGGCCGATAAAGATCGGGATGATAGCACTGCTATTGAGCGAAAGATTGAAGAGGTGCTGGATAGTTCAAGTATTCGGGCATCCTTGGAACAAATGCACCACTATTACAAGAGGTACAAGGATACGCAAGTGCTAGAGAGATATGTGGACGATATTCTGACTAAGGAGCAGGATAGTGCAGGAATTACCTCGGGGAATTTAGGAGGAGGGCAGCGAGTCGATATAGAGTAACTGTTTGCGCAAGGCCTCCACGCTGGGGCTGGAAGCGATGAGTTCTAGTAGCTCTTGGTTAGTGCGGTTCGGTGGTTCGTACTGGACGCGGAAACTTTTTATTTTTTCGCCCCCGTCATCGTTGCCCCAAGCCCAGTTATAGGTAGAAGGGGGCGTATACTGGTCGACACCTGCTTGTTGTTGAGAACCGATAAAGCGAAAGAGTTTTTCGGTAGTGGGAACCGGGTCTTCTATGAGATCCTCGTAGCGTACAAATATTTGATTTGGGCGTTTCTGTTCGGCCAGCTTTAGTAGCGTGGAGGTAGTAGGCAGCCAGTAATCGTTGAGCAATTCTTGGTAACCCCAACGTTTGCTGAGGTGTGGATGGACTTGGTCCACCATTTTTTTGAGGGAGCGCACTGTTTCGTAGGCATCTCTTACTAGAATGATGCTTTTGCTGCGGCGCAATTGCGGTAACTGAGGATAGTTTTCTTCCTCAAATGAGGCTGGTTTCTTGATCAGAATAATAGGATCAGAGCTCAGGGTTTTGAGCCGCCAGCTGCGGTTACCGTGGTAGTTGTTAAAATCTACTTCTGGTAGGTGTGAGATATCCGGAGCTGTGGCCAGGAGGGATTTTAGCAGGGTTGATCCAGAGCGCATGGTGCACACTAGGAAAACAATACTTTTTTGTTTACTAGCCTCCCGTAAGAGGTAAAGTTTGCGCGATAGAAAAGAACGCCAGCTCATAGTTGTAATTAAAGGTGCAAACGACAGCAACAAAGATGCTACGATTTTCCGACAACGTATAGCTGGTGACCAGAAAGTAGGGCGTACAAAAAATTAAGAATGGCAAAGCAAATGGCCATTGCAGAAAAAGGGACAATCAGTTGAATTGCCCATTTTGATAACGGTCTTCATAAACCGTAAACCAAGCTTGCATAAAACAAGCGCTAGACATCAGACTCTTTTTTGAGATTAAGTCATTTGCGACTTATCATCGGCGAAGCCGTATCTTCTTGTTGGCAAATCAGAACATCTGCTAGCAGCAATACCTGTCCAATTGGATTTAAATGTAAATTGCGGCATGATTAGAATCAAGGCACTACAATACCTTGCAATAGCGACTATTCTTTTGGGAACAGGCTGTGTTCCTTACGACTCTCTGCTGAATTATGAGCAAGCAAGTACACCTTTTCCTAGCCAAGCTATTGATAACTATAAGCCGCTGGTTATTCAACCGAACGATATCCTGCATATTCGTTTGAGTAGTGCCAATGAGTTGGCAATCCAACCTTTCGTAATGCAAGGTGGGCAGGTTCCCGCAGGAGGCGGGAATAATGCACAAGGGCTACTGATCAATGGTTATCTTGTTAGTGCGGAGGGCACGATCAATTACCCTACCATTGGTACGATCACGCTCGGCGGTATGACCATGCAAGAAGCTAAGGTTTTCCTACTGGACCAATTACGTCCCTATTTTACGGATGAGCCGATTGTAGATATCAGACTGCTAAATTTCAACATCAGTATAAATGGAGAAGTCAATGGTCCTGGTAACTTTACGGTGCCCAACGAGCGTTTAACCGTAGTGGAAGCACTAACGCTGGCCGGAGATTTTACCTCCTACGCCCGGCGGGATAGTGTAATTGTGATCCGGGAGTCAGCCGGTGAACGTACTTTCGGCTATGTGGATTTTAACTCTCCGGAGATATTCCGTTCCCCTTATTTTTACCTGCGCCAAAACGATGTAGTCTACGTGCAGCCGCTCAAGCGAAAAGTGCTGACCGTACAAGATCCACTCACGCGCGCACTGACTTGGATTAGCGCCGCCACGGGCATTGCTGCTTTTGTGATTACCCTTAGCCGGAGGTAATACTTGCGAACAACTTCAGAAATTTCTAATACCGAACGTGAACGAGCACCCTACTGCTGATACAATTCAAATAGACTTCCAACGATGGTTCCGCAAGCTGCTCAGTTGGTGGTGGCTCATATTGTTATGCATGACCGTAGCCGTAGCTATTGGCTATTTCTACCTGCGGTACACCACCTACGAATACCGCACCAGTGCCATCCTCCTGATTAAGGATACCGGCGAAGAGAACTTATTGAGCCAAGAAAATATTCTCCTCCACCAAAGTCTACAAGGGGGGCAGAAAGGAATGGATAATGAGATCCAGATCCTACAGTCTTCTCCGATTATGCAAAAGGTCGTGGAAGAGCTAGGCATTAATATCAGTTATTACCGGCAGGGGCGCTTCAAAGAGCACGAGTTTTACCGGGATGCTCCGATTTCTTTGGATACCATTATCCTCACTCAGAATCGTGTCAGTTTTTATGTGCGGCTAGTTGATAAGTCATCCTATTTGTTGACGATGGAAGTTGACGATTCTGAGGGTGTAAAGGGCGAATACGGCCAGCTGGTACAGACGCCTTTCGGACAAGTCCAATTGTCACCTACCACTGCAGAACGGTTTACTCCGGGTACCTATCGCATACAAGTTACTCCCATTGAGTTGGTGGCCGACAGCTACCGCAATGAGCTGGTGGTGGAACGGATCGGTAGTGTTACCGCTTCTAGTTTATTGAGTTTAAAGCTGAAAGACCCGGTACCGCGCAAGGCAGAAGATATTATTGCGAAAGTAATCGAGGTATATAATGAGGAAGAGGTCTTAGACGAAAATAAAGTCCTGCGTAGTACAATCGAATTTATCGATGACCGATTGATCATTCTGGCGGACGAACTCGACGATGTGGAAGGGAGTATCGAAGTATACCGCCGTGATAATGAAGTGTTTGGTGAAACCGCTGTTTCTAGCAAAAGCTTTGCCGTAGGGGAATTAAGAGCAGCACTGGCCGAAATTGCCGACTTAGAGACGAAGAAGGATCTACTAAAGTCCTTAGAGGGCTTGGTTGTTAATATGAAGGATTCAATCCGTCTCTTGCCGGCCAACTTGGTGGCGGAAAACCCATCTGTAGCTACCTTGGTGACTTCCTTTAATGACCTGGTCTTACAGTGGGAGCGCTTAATCAGCACCGCTAGCTCCGAGAACCCTACCTTATTGGCCTTGGAACGGGAACTACAAGAAATCCGGATATCACTGCTGGAGAGTATTCAGAACTCACAGCGCGATCTTGATATTCCAATAGACCGATTGCAAACACAGGTACAATCTTTGGAACGCAGTGTACTGAGTGTTCCCGGTATTGAAAAAGAGTTACTAGAGCGTAAAAGACTACAGGGAATTAAAGAAAATCTCTTCCTTACGCTGCTGCAAAAACGGGAAGAAACAGCCCTGTCCCTAGCAGTGGCAACTGCGGGTAACCGCATTGTCGAACCCCCACGCAGTACCCGTCGCCCAGTATACCCAAGGAAAAATTTGGTGTACCTAGCCTCTGGCCTACTCGGGCTCTTTATACCTATTCTGTGGCTTTTCTTTTATCAGCTGATTAATCAACGGTTGTCCTCCGAGGATATGTTGAAAGGATTAACCGCCATGCCAATCCTGGGACGTATTTCTCAACACAAGAGTAAGGACAACGTTATCGTTCAGGCTGGAGGGCGCTCGGCTATTAACGAGATGTTTCGTCAACTAAGGACCAATCTTCATTATCAAAGCTTAGGACAGCAGCAGCAAGTTCTAGCAGTGACTTCGTACGTTTCTGGGGAAGGCAAAAGCTTTATTGCGCTAAATCTAGCTTTGACCTATACCTTGTCGAAAAAGAAGGTGGTCTTACTCGAACTGGATTTACGCCGGCCCATGCTTCGTCGCTATCTCAACCGACAAGATACAGGGCTGGGCATTACCAATGTACTAGTGGGAGAGAATACGCTAGCCGAGGTTACCCAACACTACGCTGGTTTGGACTACATTTGTGGCGGCCCCATTCCACCCAACCCCTGGGAAATTGTTGGCTCAGAGTCTATGCGAAGTATTTTGCAAGAGCTCAAAAGCAAGTACGACTACATCATCATTGACAATCCGCCGATCGGCATGGTGTCTGATGCCATGTTGCTGCGGCAACAAGTTAATCGCATGTTATTGGTGGTACGCCACAATTACACCAAGCGCAAAATGGTACAGCATCTAGACGAAATGTACCGCCGCGGTGAATTGCCTAATGCCGGGCTGGTTTTGAACGGTATTCGTGGTGATAACGGTAGTTACTACGGATATGGCTACAATAGTTATGGCCAGAGCGTCTACTACAGTGAATAATGAAGGCTAAAACCATGTTGGTATGAGTACACTCCTCATCGCTGAGCTGGCCCAGGCGCACGAAGGCAGTCTCGGTATTCTGCATTCCTATATTGATGCGCTAGCGGATGTCGGAGTAGACGCTGTGAAGTTCCAGACGCATATTGCCGAAGCGGAAAGTTCTTTAGCCGAACCCTTTCGGGTGAAGTTTTCCTACGAAGATGATACGCGCTTTGATTACTGGAAACGCATGTCCTTTAGTCCAGAGCAATGGCGGGGTATCAAGGAGCATTGTGATCAACGTGGGGTAGAATTCTTGTCTTCGCCCTTTTCACAGACCGCCGTAGACTTATTGGAAGAGTTGGGCGTGCAACGCTACAAGATCGCTTCTGGCGAAGTGACCAACTTTTTGATGCTCGAAAAGATCGCACGCACCGGTAAGCCCATCATTTTATCTTCCGGGATGAGCTCGTACGAGGAATTGGATGCGGCACTGGAGTTTCTTCGCCCGTTTGGGAATGAGTTGAGCTTGCTACAGTGCACGACTAGTTACCCCACCCCTCCAGAACGTATTGGATTTAATGTCCTTACAGAAATGCGAGTCCGTTACCCTGATCTCACCATTGGCCTTTCGGAGCACACCAGTGAAATATTCACGGGCTTGGCAGCGGTGGCCATGGGAGCCCAAATACTGGAATTTCATGCGGTCTTTGATAAGCGCATGTTTGGTCCGGATGCTAATTCTTCGCTCACCATTGACCAGATTGCGGAACTGGTAAGGGGGGTACGCTTTTTAGAGACCGCCCTGGCGA
The DNA here is from genome assembly GCA_039816955.1 of Bacteroidota bacterium. Taxonomy (GTDB): domain Bacteria; phylum Bacteroidota; class Bacteroidia; order Chitinophagales; family Saprospiraceae; genus Lewinella. Next base: position 658 of record JBCBWU010000119.1, on the reverse strand, counting down.
ATCCGGTTAACAAACACGACAACAGCGCCTATCATAGCCTGAAAACTATTTTTGAAAAGAGTTTGGCAGTGCGCCATGATTTACCGCTGGGTCACGAACTGACCTTTGACGACTTGGAAACCAAGAAACCTTCTGGGCAGGGACTGTCCGCAAGTCGTTTTCGGGAGGTACTGGGCCGCCCCTTGAAACGAGCAAAAAAGAAATACGAATTCCTAACGGCTGAAGATATTTAGTGCATTGAGTAAAAGAAGAAAGATCTGTGTCGTCGTAACGGCCCGTCCAAGCTACAGCCGCATCAAGACTGCATTACGTGCCATTGACGAACATCCCGCTTTAGAGCTACAGCTGGTAGTGGCCGCCTCCGCCTTACTGGCGCGCTATGGGACGGCTGTTAAGGCCATTGAGCAAGATGGGTTTTCAATTCGCGCTAAGGTCTTTAATGTACTAGAAGGGGGGAATCTAATGGCCCAGGCAAAAACCACCGGACTAGGCATTATTGAGCTGTCTACGGTTTTTGAGCAGCTCCAGCCGGATGCGGTTTTAACTATCGCGGATCGTTATGAGACTATGTCTACCGCTATCGCCGCTTCCTACATGAATATTCCGCTGGTGCATATACAGGGCGGGGAAGTGACCGGAAATATCGACGAGAAAGTGC
>JBCBWU010000118.1:0-23028 GCA_039816955.1 Bacteroidota bacterium | reverse complement strand
GCGTTATTTTTTTACAATAGTACTCCTATCTAGCCTGATTCCTTTGGGCCTACAGGCACAACACTTCCACACGCACGATGGAGAAACGACGCCTTGGATTGATGGCTACGAAGATCAAAAGGATCGTCTGCTACAAAATATTCGTCAGGCAGCAGGTGGTACTTACACTGCCCGTAACACGATCTACGTACCTGTAAAGTTTCACGTAGGGGCACGCAATGATGGTAGTGGCCGCTTAAGTGCGCAGCGTGTATTGGACCAACTATGCGAACTCAATGAAGACTTTCTCGACCTGGACATACAATTTTTCCTAGCCGATGGCGAGATTAACTTCATTAATAATACCACTTTTTACACCAATCACGGTAGTACACAAAATACCGTAATGACGTCCCAGAGGGATCCACGTGCGCTGAATGTCTACATCGTAGAAAATGCCAACATTGATGGCAATACAGGAGGCGGTACGGTGCTGGCATACTATATCCCGTCGCGTGATTGGATTGTTATCACTAAGACCTATGTGCGTAAAAATGACACTACATTAGCCCACGAGGTAGGACACTACTTTTCTCTGCTACACACTTTCAATGGTTGGGAATGTGAAGGCTTCAATGAGGAGGACACACCAGCACCAGCAGTTAGCTCTTGTGGCCAAGTGCCAACCGAAAGGGCAAACGGCAGTAACTGTAATAGCTCAGGAGATTTCCTCTGCGATACGCCAGCCGACTACAACAACGGATTTGGCTGGAACGGTTGTGACTTCACGTTAAATGTACTCGACCCTATCGGTGAGCCAATTGATCCGGACGAGCGCAACTACATGAGTTATTTCCTCGAATGCCCTGAATCAGAGTACTTCTTCTCAGTTCAGCAAAACAATGTAATGAGAGCTGATATGCAAACTGCACGGAGAGGACCTCTATTCCTTGATCCAGTACCTGATTATGTAGAGATTGCAGGCGCAACAGCAAACATCTTCCCGGAAGACGAATCTACCACAGATGGGTATAATCTTGTGGATTTTGTGTGGGAAGAAGTTGAAGGAGCCACTAGCTACCTACTGGAAATTGATCGCGTCTCTTCCTTCTCCATCACCCCGATAAGAATTATTACTTCTAGTACTAGTGCAGTAGTTGAAACGCTTGATCCAGACCGTACCTACTTCTGGCGTGTTCGTCCTTTCAACGCACATGCGGTATGTACCGAAAGTAGTGAGGTAACCCGTTTCCGGACCAATGAAGACCCTGTAAGTGTTTCCACACTTTCACAAGTTGAATCATTCTCCGTAGCTCCTAACCCGGTACTTGGACAGAATGAACTCAATGTTTACCTCAGTACGACAGAGACATTCTCAGCTCAAGTAGAATTGCTAGATCCTAATGGCCGGACAACTGCCATTAATCAACCTTTTGAATTTACTGTTGGTGAGAATCGTATGAACTTTGACTTAAGTGATTTGCCAAACGGCATATATTTCTTACGTATCCACGGGCCCACAGGCACGCTTAGTCAGAAGATAATTTTAACTCGCTAATTGATCGATTCAATTGAGCTGCCCTGTCTTATCATTTTGGTTGGACAGGGCAGTTTTCTTTTGCCCTAATTTTTGAACATCAAAGACGACGATGAAAAAGAATAGTAAACTTTTTAATCTTTTACTCGGATTAACTTTAGCCTTTCCTTTATTCAGCCAAACAGAACCAGCACCTTGTGGTACGGATTTGGGTATTTCCCCGTGGCTTCGCGATTTCCAAAGCAGAATCAATGAGACACCACGCAATGATGATTTGCTTTATCTGCCAGTGAAGGTACACATCGTGGGTACCGATGAGGGGAATGGCTACTTTTCTCGCAATGCAGTATTAAATGCCTTTTGTACACTCAACTTCGATTTCCTGGAAACTAACATCCAGTTCTTCATAGATGGTGACTTTAATTACATCAACAATAGTGATTACTACGAGCACGATTTTAGCACTGGTGCTACCATGATGAACCAGAACAACTTCCCTAATACGATCAATTGCTACATTGTTGAAGATCCAGCGGGGAACTGTGGTTACTTTTTCCCGGGACCGGATGCGGTTGCGCTCAACAAAGGCTGTACTCAACCTAACGACCATACCTGGTCGCACGAAATAGGCCACTATTTGTCACTCCCCCACCCTTTCCGCGGCTGGGAAGGTGAAGAGCACGACTATAGTACACCAGCACCAAACAGCTGGGATGGCAGTGTCGTAGAGCGGGTAGACGGTAGTAACTGTACCTTCGCTGGTGACGGATTCTGTGACACTGCGCCAGATTATCTGAACTACCGCTGGCCCTGTAATGCAGATGGTGTATCAACGGTGCAGCAAACCGACCCTAATGGCGAGACTTTTGTTTCGGATGGTTCTTTGTTTATGTCTTACTCCAACGATTCTTGCCCCTACCGCTTTTCTGATGATCAAACCGCAGCTATGCGGGCAAACGTAGAGGAAGTTCGTCCTAACCTCATTACCGTTCCTCCGGTACCGGAAGATATTCCAATCGAACCACTAGAGGAAATTACCGTGATCAACCCAGAGGAAGGTTCGCTGGTAGAAACGAGCAGTATAACGCTCGAATGGGAGCCCGTACCAAACGTTACCCACTACGTATTGCAGATTAACCCTTTCAATATCTTCAGCATTGTTTTTGAAGAACAACTGATTCAGGGTACAACTGCTACTGTTACCGATCTAGAGGGAGACGAAACTTACTACTGGCGCGTTCGTCCTTTCAATCCTTACGAAACTTGTACGGATTGGACCAGCGCAGCCAGCTTCAACACTGGGACCCTGGTTTCCACCAATGATCTTTCGACTAACGAAGTATTCGAATTGTATCCTAACCCGGTAACCAACGGTGAACTGCAAATGAATATTCGTCTGGAAGACACCGATGCCATCAACTGGCGGCTCATGGACGCAACTGGAGCGCTCTTGCTTCAGGATGATCTAGGTTCTGCAACCAGCTTGCAACGAATCGCAATGCCAGTAGCAAATCTACCAGCAGGTGTATACTTCGTGCAAATTCTTACTGCCGAACGACAATTGGTCCGCAAAGTACTGGTACAATAATTGAATAAGCCGGTATAGCCGTAGGCAAATCGACAAGCGAATAAAGAAGGTCGAAAATTGGAGCTCTTGTATTCCCGTAAGTTCCAATTTTCGACTTTTTGCTTTCATGTCATACGATTCCCACGCCCTAATCAGCAGATTTTTCGTATTCTTTGGTTTGACATTCAGTTTCAACTAAAGATTATGCTGAGACATTTACTTTTACTCGGATTACTAGCAATCGCCCTTCCAATATTAGGGCAACAACACGAAAGCCCGCACGTCTGCGGCACAGAGCAAGGGCGTAGCCCGTGGCTTAAAGACTATCAACTCAAACCGCACCATTACCGCAAAGGAGGCGACACCACCATTTATGTGGCCATGGCCATTCATATTGTCGGAACGGATAACGGTGGTGGTTACTATTCGGAAGCAACGCTCCTTGATGCTTTCTGCCTGCTCAATGAATATTTCCTACCGTCCGGAATCCAGTTTGTAATTAGTGGTGATATTCTCTATCACAACAACACCGCCTACTACGACCACGCAACGGTACTGGAAGGTTATGAAATGATGGTGGAATACAATGTCCCAAACGCGCTAAACACTTACTTTGTGGGTAATCCCGCTGGTAATTGTGGTTACAACTTACCCTACGCAGGTATCGCCAATAGCAATAGTTGCTCTGGCCCCAATGACGTGACCTGGTCGCACGAGGTGGGTCACGCACTGAGTCTACCTCACCCCTTTCTGGGCTGGGAAGGAGGTGTAAGCTGGGATGGCAGCGTAGACCATAACTTCAGCGATCCGGCTCCTGAGCGAGTCACCTACGACTACACCTTTTTCCAAGACACGCTGATTATAGATACGCTGATCATCGATACGGCTTACGTAGAGCGCGTAGACGGGAGCAATTGTCATTTTGCGGCGGATGGATTTTGTGATACTCCTCCTGACTATCTGGCGGTGCGCTGGAGCTGTAATGGAGCAGGGGTGAGTCCTACTACCCAGAACGATCCAGCGGGAGAAGCATTTCAGTCTGAGGGTTCTTTCATTATGAACTACTCGAACGATGCCTGCCAAACTCGCTTTAGTCTTGAGCAACAACAGGCTATGCGGGCTTTCCTCTTTGATCAACGTGATGACTGGATTTTGATATTTACTGGCAACATTCCAGGTCAGGTTAGTGAGGCTCCTAACTTAATCGCGCCCATTGGGGGCGAGATACAAAGTGTCTTTGCAGGAGAACTCAGTTGGGAACCCGCTCCGGAGGCTACAGATTACGTGGTACAGGTGAGCCGGCTAAGCAGTTTTCCACCAGCCCTCACCACCACTTACGTAACGGAAGAGCCAAGCGTTATCACTGATGAACTGGATGACGGCAGAACGTACTACTGGCGTGTACGAGGCTTCAACGAAGTCAATACTTGCTCGGATTACAGTACCGTTGAGAGCTTCATCGTTGAGCACCCTACTAGTACCAACGAACTGAAACAGGTTGATTCTTGGGTAATTTCGCCGCAGCCCTTAGCAAGAGGAAACAACATCCAAGTCCGGTTGACTAGTACATCCACTTGGAAAGCAAATGCCGAGGTAGTGAATAGCCTTGGCCAGGTGGTGTGGCAACAGCAACTCTTTTTCAATAATGGCACGCAAGTGCAGACGCTATCCAATACCGATCAACTTCTACCCGGTATGTATGTGTTGCGCTTATCCGCTGATGGCCAGCAGAGCACGCAACCGCTCATCGTTCAGTAGCTGGGTTGCTAACTAATACAAAGAGGCCCGAATGATATGTGTTCCATTCGGGCCTCTTTATTTCATTCTAGCTGAGCAGCTGCCTCTTAAAGGTCGAAGGCTGCTTTTACTTGGTCTACGTAATCCAGCTTTTCCCAGGTGAAGGTTTCCACCTCCATTGTCTTGGTTTCACCGGAACCACTTGTTACCGTTACGGTCTTCGTTTCGGATGCGCGGCCCATGTGGCCATAAGCAGCTGTTTCGCTATAAATGGGTGTACGTAGCTTCAGGCGCTGTTCAATAGCGTAAGGGCGCATATCAAAAATATCCATCACCTTATCAGCAATTTCGCTATCACTCAGCGCTACTTTAGCTGAACCATTGGTATTTACGTAAATATTGGTTGGTTTGGCAACACCGATAGCGTAAGATACTTGCACCAAAATTTCACCACAAACACCAGCAGCCACCAGGTTTTTGGCAATATGACGGGTAGCGTATGCCGCAGAGCGATCTACCTTCGATGGATCCTTACCGGAAAATGCGCCACCACCGTGAGCACCCTTACCACCATAAGTATCTACAATAATCTTACGGCCAGTTAATCCGGTATCACCGTGCGGTCCACCGATTACAAACTTACCCGTAGGATTGATGTGATAGGTGATTTGATCATTGAACAGTGCCTGCAAAGCCGGTGTCAATTGGGCCTTAACCCGAGGAATAACGATCTCCACGACATCCTTGTAAATTTGCGCTAGCATCGTTTCATCCTCCGCAAAAGGGTCATGCTGGGTAGAAACGACGATTGAATCAATACGCTGAGGCTGGTGATCATCGCTGTATTCGATCGTGACTTGGGATTTACTATCAGGGCGCAAATAGGTCATTTCCTGACCTTCTTTACGAATAGCTGCCAACTCCTGGAGGATCTTGTGAGAAAGGTCCAGTGCCAATGGCATATAGTTTTCCGTTTCGGCCGTGGCGTATCCAAACATCATGCCCTGATCACCCGCTCCTTGGTCTTCCGGATTTTGGCGTTCTACACCTTGGTTAATATCAGGTGACTGCTCGTGGATCGCCGAAAGCACCCCACAACTATTGGCCTCAAACATATACGCTGACTTGGTGTAGCCAATGCGATTGATTACGTCACGCGCAATCTGTTGTACATCCAAGTAGACATTGGACTTCACTTCCCCAGCCAGCACTACCTGTCCGGTAGTCACCAAGGTTTCACAAGCCACTTTAGATTGAGGGTCAAATGCCAAAAAATGATCAACAAGAGCATCTGAAATTTGGTCGGCTACTTTATCCGGGTGCCCTTCAGAGACAGATTCGGAAGTAAAGAGGTAAGGCATGTTCTGTTTTTTTCCGCTTACAAAATGGTGTAGCATTCTGCTACCTAACGCCAGCCTGCACCAAGCAGTATTATACAATTTGGTTTTGCCGGGATTATGCCTATCAAAGGCGCCGCAAAAATAGAAATTATTTGCCGTCCGTAGTAACCAATTATTAGTAGTTACGCAATCGCTCCGCATCCGGCATTTCGTCCCAATTCCGGCACCGAGGTCTAATGTTGCAACATTTTGCTAAAAGTCTACGTAATAGCTGACAAGAAACCCTGCCTTATATTGCAAAAATGATATATTTGCTTTTATTAAATCCTTTCGCAGAAAGGGTTGCTACAATCCACATCACACTTTTCTAGGCACCGCCATATTCAATCATTGCCTTCCAATCTATCCTTATCAAGGAGACATCTGCGCTCCTACTAACGGCGTTGTGCGTACACCACAACAGCCGGGTTGAAACTTGCACTTGGACGACTTCAAAAGGACGTTTTATGAAGAAGCTACACTGGAAGGCCCTGACTTGGGGTCGACTGGGACATCAATCCATGGGGTTCCCGAACCGATTTTTAAAGAATACATTACTCCTGCTACTGACACTGCCAGTGGTATCACTTAGTGCGCAAGGACTTTCTGTGTCCTGCATCGGCGAGCTAATTGTCACCCTCGACGACGAATGTACTTTCAGCATTCTACCGGAAAACGTTTTAGTCGGTAACTACGATACAGTAGACTCCATTGCTATCCGCGTCAATGACGAGAATACCAATATCATCACTGGCTGTGGCAACCATACCTATTCTGCCGAGCTATACACCAACGATGAATTAGTTTTTAGCTGCTGGGGAGACATTACAGCCGAAGACAAAACGCCGCCGCTACTGGTATGCCCTGATGATACTGGCGAGGCCGTTTTGCTAAATGATATGCAGGTTATTAGTGGTAACTTGAACAGCGAAGACTCGCCTAGCTTTGATCCCAGCGTGCATTCATGCTTCTTGGAAACGAGTCCTCCCCTAGGAGAAGGTCAGCGTTACTACAGCGCCCAAACCTTTAATATCACTCGCTCTGATATCTTCACCTTCATCGCAGCAGCTTCCTACGATGGCATTATTGCGCTATATCAGGGAGAATTTTCAGCCGCTGATCCTTGCCAAAATCTCATAGCTCGCTCCGATGATACGTATCTGGGTAGCACGGAAGATTTTGACCCAGTTGTACCTCTCCTCGATCCTTCTTTCCGCCTAAGTCTAGCCCTTCAGAATAGTCGGACGTACACTTTGGTCTGGACCAGTTACACTCCCTTGGAAGAAGGAGATTTCGGGGTAGCCATCTTTACCGATGGTGACGGTCGCCTGACCAACCTCAGTAAAACGCAAGTCCAACTGTCTTCGGAGCTCGTGTGTCTGGACGTTGATGAAGTAGCACTACCAACTACCTACACCTTTTCGCTCCACCCTGATGGCAGCTTAATCCTCGACAACGAAGATCCTTTTCGCATTGACGAAGATGTTCGGCGCATTCTTGACCTTACCGGTTTTCCCGAAGTGAGTGACAACTGCACAGCCATGCTGATGACTATCTACGATGAGATAGAGGAGCAAGGCGATTGTTCCGGTTGGATCATTACCCGATATTTTGAGGTACAAGATCGTTATTTGTCGGATTGTACAGACCCTGCACTTTCTTCTGCCTGCACGCAAACTATTACGATCCGCAGGCCCGATGTAGGGGATCTCGTTCTACCTCCTATCACTACTACCATAGAATGTGACGAAAACTTTCCTACCGATGGCCCTGATGGAGGTCCGGAGGATAATCCATCCCCAGAATATACGGGCTATCCGTATCTAGATGCCGCTTTGAACTTTTACGATCTCGATCAAGCGGTTTGTAACTTAGGAGCTTCCTATTCCGACGAGCCTCGGATAGAAGACTGCCCTGGCTCGTACTACTTCCGTAGGGAGTGGAACATTGTGGATTGGTGTTCTCCAGAAGACAACTTCACTTTTGATCAAATTATTCGCGTAGCAGACTTTACTGGACCAGATATTGATTTTTCGATTCCCGATCACAACGAAAATGGCCTCGCTGATGATCCCATCAGATTTTCCACGGCACCCAATAGCTGCCTGGCTAACGCCAATATCGGACTTCCCAACTTGAGTGATGGAAATGGTTGTTCGGGAATTGGAAGCACGCTAGCCCAGATTAATACCAGCGATGGTGACTTTGTCTGGGGTGGTGTCCTCCCACAGGTCGTTCAATTGGAAATAGGAGACTATGTTCTTATTTTCTGTGCTACGGATCAATGTGGAAATGAAAGTTGCACCGAGGTAGAAATTGAGGTGCGTGATCAAATCGCCCCCATTGCTGTTTGTGTAGATCAATTGAACGTATCTATTGGCGGTGGAGATAGCCAAAATGGCGAAACAGGTACAGCAACAGTATCTGCCGAGGATCTGGATGGTGGTTCAAATGATCATTGTGGAGATGTAAGTATAGCCATCCGCCAAGAGGGTGTAGGATCTTGGGCATCCTCACTACTCTTTGACTGTGGGCAGGTGGGTGATTCCATTCGAATTCACCTTTTAGTGACCGATGCTGCACAGAACCAAAATACGTGCTGGCTTACGGTAGTTCCAGAAGATAAAATCAAGCCCATCTGTTTCCCACCCGAAGTAGCATCCTTAAGTTGTACTACTTTACCCCTTACTTTTCCTGGAAATCTGGAAGAAGCATACGCTGAAGACTTTTCTGGCACCTCTACCTTGATGAATGCGATATTTGGAGGGCCTTCTGGCACCGATAATTGTACGGTGGACACCCTGGTAGAACGAACCCCAAACATTCAGATCAATGAATGTGGTTGGGGCTCGGTGGTACGGCGCTTCGAAGCCTGGCAAGTACGTCAACCGGGTGGTGATTTAAATGGCAACGGACAAATAGACATCAACGAAGTAGACCGCTCTACCAATAGTTGTTCTCAAACTATTACCATTACCGAAGAGCACGATTTTGTTATTGATTTCCCAGAAGATGCAGCTGCGGATTGTGTAGGACCAAACATCACGACCGTAATTACGGAAGCTGATGGTTGTGACGTACTCGCAGTAAACGTAAGCAGTCCAGAAATTTTCTCTGCTACTGGAGATGAGTGCTACAAGTACGCGCTCACCTACGACGTCATCAACTGGTGTTTATGGGATGGCGAATCAGACGGCTACGTTGTAGAAAGAGTAACTGAAGACGATGGTGAGGCTTTGCCACTAGACCGAACCGTGGAAGGCAACGAACGCCCGGTCATCATTTATAACGCTAACGGACTGGTGATTGACCGCCAGCACAATGATCGAGACGGGGATTCCAGTATTCCCAATGAATCACCAACACTATCTGACTATGGCAGATATGTGTATACTCAATTTGTGAAGGTGTACGACAGTAGTGCACCCAACATTGAGGTAATAGAATACGGTGGTCCTGTACCGGGCTGCCCTAACTTACCAGCTGGCGCTTTTGGTGATATCGACGGCGACTGTGAAGCACCAGTTGAACTAGAATTCAGAGTAACCGATAACTGCGAAGTTTTTGACGAAGAAGGTGCATTCGTATTACAAATAAGAGTAGCAGAGTTAGACGCCTTTGCAGTCGATACAAATCAGGATGATGAAATCACTTCTAATGAGTTTTCTCCCGATGAAGATATCAGTGCGCTGATCACAAACAATGCAGATCAGACCCTGAGCTTAGCAGGTAATTTTCCAATTATACCTTCCGCTATGGGTGAGCATGTTTACCATGTCATCCGCATCTTATTAGAGGACGGCTGTGGTAACCAAACCAGTATTTATGTACCCTTTAAGGTACTGGATTGCAAAGCCCCAGCCCCGATTTGTATTAATGGACTTTCGGCTACCTTGATGCCTCAGGAAGAAGGAGGTTGTGCCGTAGCACTCTGGGCAAGCGATTTCATTGGATCCAGTATTTATGACTGCACGGGTCAGGGGCCAGAAGTTAACGAAGATGGGCAGTTCGAAATAAGGCATTATGCCCTTTACCGGGGACTAGAGGTGGAAGCAACAGCTGACTTCATGCCTAGCCCCGCAGATAGTGGCATTGTCCTCACAGAATTGGATGATCCCAATACCGTACTCTACGTTTATGCTATCGACAACGAAGGCAATTATGATTTTTGTGAAACCTACGTTTTACTCTCAGAGCACAATAATTGCTCCGCTCCTGAGATGGGTACATTAGCTGGCATTATTGCCACGGAGGATGAAATGCCGATTCCAGACGTAGAGGTGAGTATCAGCGGGGATAATCCAGAGATTGACATGACTGATGATGGTGGGGCCTACGCCTTCAACAACGTCCCGTTAGGAACTGATCTCTCCATCATTCCGTACCTCAACACCAATCCACGCAATGGGGTCACTACACTAGACCTCATTCTGCTAAGCAAGCATATTCTGGGTGTAGAGCTCCTCGATAGCCCATACAAGCTAATCGCGGCTGATGCTAATCAATCGAACACGGTTACTACTTTAGATATGATTCAGATTCGGAAATTGATTCTGAATATTACAGCCAATTTCACGCACAATACCAGCTGGCGCTTCTTACCGGCAGATTATGTTTTCCCGGTACCTAGCAACCCCTGGTCAGAGATTTTCCCGGAACTCATCAATATCAATGATTTTGCAGGAGAACTGGCCGCTGATTTTGTAGGTACTAAGATTGGCGACGTGAACGGTAGTGCCAGTTTTAATGCTCAATCAGAGGAAGACCGCAGCCAACATGAGCCCTACTTCCTTGAATTTGATGAGCAACAACTACTTGCAGGCCAACACTACGAAATACCAGTTTACGCCTCCGATATAGCACAATTAGCAGGTTTTCAGGCTACGCTACAGTGGCAGGGTGTCGAAGTTGCCGCTGTCCACTACGGCTTAGTGCAGCAGATTCACTTAGGTGAGCATTTGCTGAGCAATGGATACCTGACGATGAGCTGGAACAAAGCTGAGGAGGCAGTACTTGATAATACCTCTCCCCTATTCTACTTGTTATTAAGAGCTAAGGAAGATCTATTGCTGAGTCAGGTATTCTCCTTAAGTAAACGCTACACACCGGCGGAAGTCTACTGGAGAAATGGTATTCATCCCGCTGCACTTCGGTTTAATGCTGCGGACCAAAGCAATACTGGGTTGCAGCTTTTACAAAATACGCCGAACCCCTTCTCCAACGAAACCAGTATTAGTTTCCTACTCCCTGAGGCCGGCTTGGCAGTTATCAAAGTCCAGAATGCTACTGGACAAGAGCTGTATCGCACCCAACTGCAGGGAACAGTGGGGCTTAATAGCATTAATCTGCAAGAGACGCACTTCCGCCAACAGGCGGGCGTCTTCACCTATACACTCACTTTTAACGACACAACACTTGCTCGGAAGCTAATTCTCCTTCCGTAATACTGAAGTAAAGTAAGACTTACATTGAACTGATTTAAACTTTTGTGGTGCTGGTGAGCCCAATGCGTTGTAGGTTCTGGCGAAGAGGCTTTCCGAGTGCATACCTGGAAGGTATCCCGCAGCAAGTGCGGGAAGGGAAACGATGAAGCCAGGTTCTGTAAGGCATTGAGGCGTAGGCCATTAGAAAAGTTTAAATCAGTTCATTAACAGATCTTTCCCTGGAACCGGCGCTCTACTGCAGCGTCGGTTCTTTTATTTATCCGCAAGGCTATTTGTACCTTTGAATTAGCATCGAGGCATTTGGCAAGAAATAGTAAATCTACTCTTTCTGTGCTTCACTAACTTGTAATCATTTCCTAAGAAAGTCTATCGCATGAATAGCGTGTTATTGAAAAAGGGAGCCTACGGAATTGTAGCATTACTGATGGTCGCGGCCTGGTTAATTCCCGCAAAGTTCCTGCAAGCCCAGGAAATACCGGCCTACAATCCAGTCTTGAGTGAAATGGGTGAACTAGAAAGTCAGCGCGACGCCAAGTGCCACGCTACAGCTTCCCGTCTAGAAGATTTCATTTACGGTACGCCCCTATCAGCGGAAGCCCGGCAAGCCCGGATTAATTTCCAGCAGACGCTAGTGAGCAGCATCTGGAGTCAGTACACGCAGTGGTGGCAACAGAATGAACAAACAGCAAGCCTTGAGGCCTTTCAACAAGTAGTAGCTCTGCATTTTCGCTACCGGCAACACGACCAAGGTATCCAGGTGCAACTCCCCGCCGGAGAGCAGGTTTTCATTAGTGCAAGAGATGTGCGTCAGTACAGCTCTATTGCTTATGCCTACCGTGCCATTTTAGCTGTCCAGCAATCGTGCACCCTAGCCTCCTTAGAGTTGGCGCCACTTGAAGGCCCAATCCTAGAGTATTTTAAGCAAAGCATTGACATAGCTGTACTTGGTGTTTTGCACCAAGCGGACGAACGTGCGCGAAGCGCCAATAGCCAACGGATTGAAAGGCAACACATGGTGGATGCTATTGTCCAGTGGCCTTTTAAATTTGCAGAGCTCAACCAGCGGGGGGAGCTAATCAAGATACCAGCGGCCTCCTTTGTCTATCCGATCATTCGAGAAAAACTCAGCGCTTACCAAGCCTACAACGAAATTAACCAGGCCGTTTTTTTACGTAATATTCAAGTGTACTTCACTAAAGTCCCCTGGCCCAATGAGGCAGAAATATCCAACGCTTTAAAGAATCACTTCAACGAAATCAACATTGCGTTCACCAGGGAGGTCCTGATTCTGGCCCAGCAAATGGCTGCAGAACAAGGCAATGTAGGCATTCAGTATGCTCAGATGTACCAGGCCGTGCAGGACTACTTACCACATAGCGTAAACCTGTTCGAAGATGTCCTCTATTTTCCGCGTTTGCCGGATGGTGCAACAAGTATACAAGCCTATGACCTGGATGCCTTTCGCGATAGCGGTCTACACTGGCAATACCTAAAGTTTGCCCTGGATGATATTCAAAATCAGCTTCAATTAGCGCCAGACCCATTTGCCTTAGAAATGCTGGTGGAAGGGAGTGCGCAGTTTGCTGTATTCATTTTCCGAATAGCTGGAACCAAGGCCAAAGAATTGGGAGCTGAGCGACTCAATATCGAGCATCTCAACCTGGCACTGGCCGATTTTCAGGCCTGTCTACAGCAGTATGAGGGCTTACCAACGATAAGCGAAGAACCAAGGTCAATTGCCTCTGCTCCCGATCGGCAACTATCGCAAAGTGGCCTTCTTTTTGAAGATCAAAGTGCGCCACTTGGAGTCAAGTTCGAGCACCGCAACTCCGATTGGCTCAGTCGGCTCATCCGTGGTTACATCGTAAAAGATGACGAAAACCTAGCTCGCCTTTCCATTCCACCAGCCTTTGGAGGAGGAGGTGTAGCTGCCGAGGACATTAACGGTGACGGATGGACTGATATTCTTTTATTGGGTGGCCAGGGATGCACCCTCTACGAAAACCAGGCAGGTCGGCAATTTATGGATCGTAGTACAGAAGCCGGCATTAACTGGCAACGTCCTGATGGCACCTACCCCGAAGCTCGTCAACCCTTGATTGCCGATTTTGACAATGATGGCGATCAGGATATCATCATTATCTACGCCAATGATCAACATCGCGTTCTCGAAAATACGGGTAATTGGACGTTTCGAGATCAAACCCAAACCGCCGAACTAGGAGGAAAGGAGCTCATCGGAGGGCCATCTACCGTAATTGATTTTGATGGCGACGGTCTCCTTGATCTATATATCGGATACTTTGGAAACTACCTAAAAGGAAATCTACCCACCCTCCGAAGACACAATACCAATGGTACGCCCAATAAGCTATTCCGCAACCTGGGCAACTTTCGTTTTGCGGAGGTAACCGAAGACTCCGGCGTAGATAATCCTGGCTGGACGCAAGCCGTTGGGCATACTGACATCAATGGTGATGGCTGGCAAGACCTCATTGCCGGCAATGACTTCGGTACTAATAGTTACTACCTCAATAATCAGGACGGCACTTTTACCGACATCAGTGAGCAAGCTGGGACTAGCAAACCCAGTTACACCATGAACGTGGGCGTAGGTGATATCAATGGTGACCTTCGTCCCGACTTCTACATTTCGAATATCGTAGTCATGGAGAAGGACGATAAATATGTGCTACCAAACGAGGATACCCAAGCTCACTTCGACCCTAAGTCATTAGCCAGCATGCGCGTAGTTGAAGCAAATGATCTTTTTGTATCAGCGTCAGCTCAGGAAACACCACTACCAGCTTATCAGCAATCCCAAAATATTGGCCGTGGCTATCGTTCCACAGGTTGGTCCTGGGACGCAGATTTCTTCGATTTTGATAATGATTCGGATCTCGATTTATACTGTCTAACCGGTATGAACCAGTACAGTATTTATAGTGCGGAAAACCCCTACTTCACCGACTCCAATGGTACACCACTGGATATTACCCTGGCTCAAAGCCTAGCCGAAAAAAACGTCTTGTTTAGCAACAGTGAAGGCCAACTCAGCATTGTAGAAAACACAAGCGGGTTAGATTATGAGGGCACCTCGCGCAGCGCCGCCTATCTGGACTTTGACCACGATGGAGACTTGGATGTGATTATCAACGAATTTCAAGGACCTGCCCGGTTTTTCGTTAACCAATCGGAAGACAACGGCAACAACTGGATTTCTGTCAAACTACAGGGCGCAGGTAAGCGGAGTAATCCGGATGCTATTGGTGCGCAAGTTATTGTGGAATTGCCAGATGGCCGCAAACTCTGGCGTGAAGTGCACAGTACCGATGGCTACCTGTCCGTACATCCCAAAACCTTACATTTTGGTTTAGGTCAGCATCAAAAGGTGAACCTGGAAATTATCTGGCCCGATGGGTCTCGAGAAAGGCACATCGACCTAATTGGCAATCAACTGCATAGATTTACGCAGAATTAACCTGAGCCTATGGCGCCATAAACCAAAATATTTTTACTTTTACATATAGTAACTCCCCTTAATCTCACTCGCCCCCGCAGTCTACTTCACTTAAATATTATCGATACTGTCCTACAGTATTGTGTTTGAATTATAATCCATTTAATCATTTAACTATCATACCCATATGAAGACAGCTATCAACTTGCGACTACTTGGCGTACTCGCTTGCTGCCTAATTGGTCAGATGATGTACGCTCAAAACACAGCGTTTAACGTACAACCTAGTGAGGCCGAAGTCAGCCTTAACGAGCCAGGTGCTCAATCCTACCAGATTGACATCTCTGGTCCTGACAATTATCACGTAACCTACAAAGTGGAAGATGCGAACTCGCTCAGCATCAGCCCGTTAAAAGCCGACGGAACGGTGTTTGCCAATGGCAGTTATCAGGTTACCGTTTCTCCTTCCTTCCGTTTAACGGAGGAGCAACAAGCAGCTATGCTCACGTTTCGTCAAACTGCTGACGAGCGAGGCTTGGCGCAGTACATCGCCGAAAACCAGATTCCAACCAGCCTGGAAATACTTACTTATAACTTTGGCATTCTGAATGGGAAATTCGTTTCTAACACCAAGCACGAGGGCGATATGCCTCCTCCTACTATGCTGGGGTATCAGACGGATTTCTTTGCCCCAGAGGCCATCACTGCTTCGATCAATTACTTCGAAGTGGATGCTACACCAAAAGCCATGGATTTCTCAATGGAGGATGAAATGCAGGTGTTCACGCAAGATGTCATCATCCAGGGAAGCTTGTGTGTGGGAATCGATTGTCCTGCAAGTCAAAGTTTTGGTTTTGACACCCAAATCTTGAAAGAGAACAACTTACGCCTTTTCTTTGATGACACGAGTGCCTCAGCTAGTTTCCCAAGCAACGATTGGCGCTTGGTAGCTAACGGTTCAAACAATGGTGATCCTTCTTATTTCTCTATTCAGGATGCCACCGCCGGCCGCGATCCTTTCCGGATTATTGCTGGTGCGCCCGCGAACTCTCTATGGGTAGATGCTCAAGGTAACGTGGGTATTGGCACCCCAACTCCTGTTCTGGAACTCCACATCAGAGACGGCGACTCTCCTACTATGCGTTTAGAGCAAGACGGTTCTTCTGGCTTTGGTTCGCAAACTTGGGACGTAGCTGGCAACGAGACCAACTTCTTTGTTCGTGACGTAACGAATGGTTCACTACTACCCTTTAAGATCAGGCCCAGTGCACCAACCAATTCGCTGTACATTGATTCTGACGGTGATATCGGCCTTGGAACACAAAGTCTTGATGCTAATGCAGGATTACACCTTGAGTCAGGGAACCTCTTCGTAAAGAGTGGTGCCGTGGTTATCGAAGATGGTAACCTCACCACCAATGGTAATGCTCGCTACTTCCTAGATACTCAGGCTAGCTTCCGTAATTCTGCTAGCGAAATTATCTTAAGAATAGACGCCACCAATAAGCGTGTGGGTATCGGTACAGTAAGTCCAAATCACCTACTAGAACTATCAGATGATGACGCCGTTAAGCCCAATGGTGGTACCTGGTCTGCTCCTTCTGACCGTCGCCTGAAGACCAATATACGTGACTACGAAGACGGCCTGGCAAAAGTGATGGCAATCCGTCCGGTACGTTATAACTACAACGGTAAAATGAATATGCCTACCGATAAGGAATTCATTGGTTTGATTGCCCAGGAAATTCAGGAAGTTGCTCCTTACACCGTGCAGACTACCGAAGGTGAAGAGAGCTATCTATTCGTTGACGGTACTCCGCTGACCTACATGCTGATCAATGCTGTACAAGACCAGCAAGAGATTATTAATGCTCAAGAAGAGCGTATCGAGTCATTGGAAGCTCAGCTGAACGAAGTAGCTCAATTGCGGGAGCAAGTAAGTGCCTTAGCTAAAATGCTAGAAGCACAATTGCCGGCAGAAAGCACTACTAAAGGTGAGGCTACCAATGCAAGCCGCGACCGCAAATAAGTGCTGCACCAAATCTTTAATTCAAAAGCAATCGAACCATGAAAAACATAAAATTCATTTTGCTTCTGGCTGGGCTGTGTACTTTGCAGTTGGGCTGGAGTCAACAAAACCAAGTGCTGGATAATGGCCGTAATAGTAAGGCTACTCCGCAGCAAGCTGTAGAGCAAAATCAGGCGACCAGCGCTGAGCAATTCAATGGTAGTGACCAAGATGTCCCTGGACAGTGGAAGCAATCAGCCGATCAAGAAGATTTAACCTTCCCAGCTGATTTGGAAACACTGCGTGAGGAGCTAAATGTGTCTGCATCTCCACGTCAGGTAATTGAGCGGGTGAACGCGATGAGCGAGAAGATGGAAGCACTGCTGTTAGCCAACGAGGAGCTGCGCCGTGAAAATGAAGTAATCCGTAAGAGCTTACAATCCTGCTGTAATAGTAGCAATTTGGAAGCAGAGGATGCTTATCTCCTACAAAACAGTCCGAATCCAGTGGTAGATCAGTCACAGATTCGCTACTTTGTTCCTGAGAACATGACGGACGCTCGGGTAGAAATTGCCGACTTGAAGGGTATCGTTCTGCAAAGCCTCGAACTAGAGCAGTTTGGTCTTAATCAAGTAAATGTAGATACTCAGAGTCTAGGTACTGGTAATTATATCTACACCTTGTATGTAGACGGTAAGATCGTAGATTCACGAATTATGATCGTTACGAAATAAACCAGAATCGATTCTGGTAGAATGGAATGCAGTAGTTCTCTCGGGAGCTACTGCATTTGTTTTTCGGAAAGCTTATCAATAGTGGCTGAATTGAAGATATCCAGCGTGGCATCCCGAACTAACAAAAAGACATCTCGGATCACGCAGTTCTCCTCCTGCTTACACTCATCACAAGGCGTATAATAATTGAGAGAAACACAGGGCATGAGAGCAATGGGTCCATCCATGATGCGCATAATTTCCGTAAAGGAAATTTCCGAAGGATCCTTTAAAAGGCGATAACCACCGTACCGCCCTCGCTTGCTCAAAAGAATCCGCTGATTGCAAAGTTCCCTAAGAATACTCTCCAAAAACTTCTGCGGAATCTTCTCATTTTTCGCAATCTCAGAGGCAAAGATCGACTGATCTTCTGATTGATTGCGAGCTATATACAAAATTGCCTTAATAGCGTATTTACACTTCTTCGAAACCATAGATAATAGCGTGCTCTAAACAAATATAATGTTTTTACTGAACTCGATTCTTGTCTTAATTCCTACTAATTCTATAGATTTTATAATTTATATTGGCTTTAATCACAAAATGCCTTTATATTGTCCACCGAAAACAATCATTCACAGCCACGGCAAGTGCCTATCCAAGAAATATTACTTGCGGTTTAAGCGATCCTTAGAACATGAAAAGTTTTAGAACAGAACTGGAAGATCCCATTGTAGAGAAAGACATTCTGGAGTTAGAACGCAAGATTCACGCCTTCCAAAAGGGTCAGGTGGATGAGGAACGCTTTCGCAGTTTGCGCTTAGCCAGAGGTGTATACGGTCAACGGCAGGAGGGCGTCCAAATGGTGCGGATCAAAATTCCTTTTGGCAAGTTGAATACCCGTCAATTACGCCGCATTGCAGATATTTCCGACGAGTATGCCAGTAGTAATCTACACATTACTACACGACAAGATATCCAAGTGCACTACGTAAGCCTGGATCGTACTCCAGAATTGTGGGCCGAACTGGAAAAAGATAAAATCACGCTACGCGAGGCTTGCGGTAATACCGTACGCAACATCACCGGCTCCCCGCTGGCCGGTATTGACCCCAAAGAACCGTTTGATATCAGTCCCTACGCCGAAGCCGTCTTTCAGTACTTCTTGCGTAATCCTATTTGCCAGGACATGGGGCGGAAGTTTAAGATTTCATTCTCTTCCTCCGATTTAGACGACAGCTATTCTTTTGTCCACGATCTGGGCTTTATCCCTAAGATCAAGGAAGGTGTCCGCGGTTTCAAAGTAATGTTAGGTGGTGGAATTGGCTCACAGCCTAAGCATGCCGAAACGGCTTTTGAGTTCTTACCGGTTGATCAAATTGTGCCCTTTACCGAAAGCGTACTACGTGTTTTCGACCAATACGGTGAGCGCGCACGCCGCCACAAGGCAAGGCTGAAATACCTGCTCAAAGACGTTGGCTTAGAAGGATTCCGTGAACTGGTAGTTGAGCAACAGCAGAGCCTTGCTGTGCAATCTTATCCTATACAAGAAGAGACTACAGTAGTCGAAGCGCCGATAGAATTAGAAACGGTTACTTTTGAGACTACCCCAGCCTACGAAATCTGGCGTGCTACCAACGCATTGCCACAAAAACAAGAAGGCTACTTCGCGGTAGGCATTAAGCTAACGAATGGTGATATCAGCAGTAACAAAGCTCGTAAACTTGCCAATATCATTGATCGTTGGGCGAGTAAGGATCTACGACTAACCATCCAACAGAATATTCTACTACGCCACGTACCGGAGGCGCACTTGCCAGCACTTTACTTGGCCTTAGATCAACTGGATCTAGCGAACCCTGGTTATGAATCCCCACTTGACATTGTGGCTTGCCCGGGTACTGATACCTGTAATTTGGGCATCGCCAGTAGTATGGGTTTAGCCAGAGAGTTGGAGCGAGTCTTGCAATTGGAATTCCCGGCATTAGCGCACGATAAGGATTTGGTGATTAAGATCAGTGGTTGCATGAATGCTTGTGGCCAACACACCTTAGCCAGTATCGGCTTCCAGGGGATGACGGTTAAAGCAGGCAAACTAATTGCACCAGCTTCCCAATTGCTACTCGGTGGCGGTACCCTAGGAAATGGTCAAGGTCGATTTGCCGATAAGGTACTGAAGATGCCAGCTCGCCGTAGCCCTGAGGCACTGCGTCGCCTATTGAACGACTATCAATCGAACCGCGAAAAAGGTGAGTTATTCTATAGCTATTACGACCGCCGCGAGAAGGACTACTTCTACCAAATGCTAAAGGACCTTTCCGCTACGGATAACCTAACAGAGATCGACTTTACCGATTGGGGAAATGAAGAGAAGTACATTCGGGCTATTGGCATTGGTGAGTGTGCAGGTGTTACCGTTGATCTAGTGGCTACGCTTTTGTTGGAGGCACAGGAGAAGTTAGAAAATGCGGAGCAGGCCCTAGGCCAAGAACGCTATGCGGATGCCATCTACTGGATCTATACCGCTATGTTATACGCCGCCAAAGGGCTTCTTACACCTACCAATGCTAAATTGAATACGCAGCAGGCTATTATCCGGGCTTTTGACGAACATTTTGCTACTGAATTTGATCTTGGAGAATCCTTCAGCAGCATTATTCGCGCTATGAAGACTAATGAGCCGACTGCTGACTTTGCCGAGCAATACCTACGCAATGGTCAATTGACCGTGAGCAAGGTAGAGCAAATCCGCCAGTCGCAATTGGAACCATCAATTGTAGAATAACCTCAAAAGACCCTCCCCGTGAAACCATTCAACCAAAAAGCTAAGATCACTCTTGTTGGAGCCGGGCCAGGTGATCCCGAATTGCTAACGCTAAAGGGGTTACGCGCGATCCAATCCGCCGACGTTATCTTGTACGATAGCCTGGCTAACCCGGTTTTATTAGAGCATAACCCCTACGCCAAGAAAGTCTTTGTAGGTAAACGCAAAGGCTGGCAACGCTATTCGCAAGAGCAAATTAATCAACTTATACTAGATTTTGCTCGCTTCAATTACCATGTAGTACGTTTGAAAGGAGGTGATCCGATGGTATTTGGGCGAGCAATGGAGGAAATATCAACTGCGCGAGAAGCAGGAATAGAAGTAGAAGTAATTCCCGGTATTTCCTCCTACTCTGGTATGGCAGCTTATCACCAATTACCGCTTACCCAACGCGGAATTAGTAGAAGTTTCTGGGTCCTAACTGGCACCAATAAAGATGGGCAGCTAAGTACAGATATTGCAGTAGCTGCTACCTCCTCCGCTACCGTTATTGTTCTCATGGGGATGAGTAAGCTATCGGAGATAGTAGACCTCTTCGCACAGCACAAGCCAAACGATTATCCAGTGAGCATTGTGCAGAACGCCACCCGTCCTGAGGCCCGAGTTTTGAGCGGACAGTTGGATAATATTGTAGCACTGAATGCTATCGCCCAACTAGGTAGTCCAGGGTTGCTCGTTTTTGGAGCAACGGCTCATAATTTGGAGGCCATCAATGCCGAAATGAATCAGCAAAAAGCCTTGGCTTAATGAATACGCTCTACCCAATATTTCTAAAGACCGAACAACTCAACTTCCTGATTGTAGGAGGTGGAAATGTGGCCTACGAAAAGCTCTTCTTCATCATGAAGTCGAGTCCCAACACCAAAGCGACCGTAGTGGCACCACTCATTCGAGAAGAAGTGCGCGAGTTGGCTACCCGACACGAAATTGAGTTGATAGAAGGTGTGTATGCTCCCAGCTTTCTGGAAGGCCGACACATTGTAATTGCCACTACCGATCGGCCAGAAGTTAATCATCAAGTCTACCAAGATGCACGCGCGCGGCAGTTGCTGGTAAATGTGGCCGACACTCCAGAACTGTGTGACTTGTACCTTGGTGGAATCGTCACTAAAGGGAATTTAAAAATTGCCATTTCGACGAACGGTAAGTCCCCCACCCTGGCGAAACGGCTACGGCAGCTGTTTGAGCGCATATTTCCAGAGGACATTGATCAACTTTTACAGAATCTACATCGTTATCGCAGTACGCTCAAGCTTTCCTTCGAGGAGAAAGTGGACCGCATGAACGAGTTGACCCAAGAATTAATTGAAAACAATGATTAAGACAGACATCATCATTATTGGAGCTGGTCCAGTAGGGCTATTTACTGTATTCGAAGCCGGGCTCCTGAAGCTACGTTGTCATATCATCGATGCCTTACCCCAACCTGGCGGGCAGTTGAGTGAGATATATCCCAAAAAGCCAATCTACGATATTCCTGGGTACGCCTCCGTTTTAGCGGGAGACCTGGTAGATAATTTGATGGAACAGATCGAGCCATTCAAGCCAGGATTCACGCTTGGTGAACGTGCGGAGACGCTCGAAAAGCAAGAAGATGGACAGTGGCTGGTAACCACCAACGAAGGCACCCAGCACTTGGCACCAGTAGTGGCGATCGCTGGTGGTTTAGGAAGTTTCGAACCACGTAAGCCACCGATTAGCAACATTGCTGACTTTGAGAAAAAAGGCGTCAACTACTTCGTGAAAGATCCGGAAATGTACCGTGATAAGCGGGTCGTCATTGCCGGTGGTGGTGATTCCGCTTTGGACTGGACCATTTTCTTAGCGGAGGTAGCAAGTGAAGTGACCCTAGTGCACCGCCGCAATAGCTTCCGTGGTGCCATTGATAGCGCTGAAAAAGTGCAACAGCTTGACATGGAAGGTAAAATCAAGTTGGTAACAGAAGCGCAGGTAACTGGCCTGAGTGGAGAGGACCACTTGAAAGAGGTAACCATTAAGCACAAGAATCTAGGTGAATACGCAAAAGCAACTGATTTCTTTCTACCGCTCTTCGGACTTTCCCCCAAGTTAGGTCCCATTGGTGAATGGGGTTTGGAAATTGAGAAGAACGCCATTGTGGTAGATACCTTCGACTATCGTACTAATTTACCCGGTGTATTTGCAATCGGCGACGTGAATACCTATCCTGGTAAACTGAAGTTGATTTTGTGCGGTTTCCACGAAGCTACGCTCATGTGTCAAACAGCGTTCAGTATCGTCTATCCAGACAAGAAAAAGAGCTTTAAATATACTACGGTGCAAGGGATCGAAGGCTTTTAGTAAGCTCTTTGACGACCTGCGTCACTCGGCGTGCCAACAACTGGATTTTCCTTGCTTTAAG
>JBCBWU010000117.1:0-23101 GCA_039816955.1 Bacteroidota bacterium | reverse complement strand
TTGGCGGTGCGCTTTTTAAACCAGCATTATAGTAGTATACATTTCGGCCCCTTTGCCCATCCGTCCTCCTGGTGGCCGGCAGGAGTGCAATACGAAGACTGGGGCAGCTGGCTTAATGCCTTGCAGTGCGAACGAGCAATAGGTTGTATTGATGCCATAAACCCGGTTGCCGTTGCGGTACCGCCTTGGGCAAAAATTTGGCAAGAGGCTCCATCTGCGCTAATGATAGACGACTCTCACCTGTTGGGCTGTTTAGGGCCAAAGGCCGGTGGAAGTTGGTCCATTTTACGGCAAAAATTTGTGGGAGAACTCCTAATCAATGCTTCGTTAGGAAAGGCCTTAGCTTTACCAGCAGGCCTGCTCTTAGGCGAGAAATCAGCTATTCAAGCCATGCGAAAATTGCCCCAGTTTGGTGGGGCCTCTCCACCCGCCCCAGCCTTCTTGTACGCCTGGCTGCAGGCACAGGAGTTAATTCAGCAGCAGTATGCCCGTTTGGATCAGCACATGAGCAGAATGTATCCATTAGTGCGGCAAGCACCAGATTTGTTAGAAATGGTGGCAGGTTTTCCGGTTATACGATTACACCAGCATGATTGGGTGGCACAATTGGCGACCGAGGGTATTGTAGTTAGTAGTTTTCGGTATCCACAACCAGATTCGGAGCGTTTCTCCAGAATTGTACTACGTGCGGACCATTCAGATGAAGAAGTGGAATACCTCTATGTTACTTTGGAAAAGCTCATTGCACAGACGCTCAACGCGTAAGCACAATGTAGTCGCGGATGAGGGTCTTCAAAAACTCGGTAGCATTGCGGTAAGCTTCGCCGGCGTCTAGTTGTTGCGCTAGCTGTTTGGCTAGCTCAAACACGAGCCTGCGGTTGGCGTCGTTGGGGTATTGTTGGTAGCGAGCGATGGTGTTTTTGATCAGCAACATATCTTTTTCACTGAATTGCCTTACCTCTGGATAGGCGGGCTCATAATCAGCTAAAGAGCTAATTTTCAAAATATCACTTAGCCCAAAGCGTGAGGTAGGGCGCATCTTGATCACAGCAGTACCGGCAGTCATATCCCCTAATCTTTGTCGTCGTGGTGTAGAGCTGATCAATAGGCCACCCAGAATGCCAATGGTTGCTAGGAGGTCCACGAAATAGAAAAGTGCCCGTAGTAGATAGTCTGCTGGAACAGGCTCTTCGCCGTCTAGGCGAACAACCTGAATCCCCAGCGCCTTTTTCCCAATACTCTGCCCGTGTGAAAGTAACTCGTACAGGAAGTTATAGATGATAAAACAGGCCAGGGGAACTACAAATCCGAAGATACCCGCCTGAAAGGCAGACCAGGTAATATCGAAAGCCGCCGTAACCAGTAACGTCAATATAAAGTACCCGACACTAACTACCACCAGGTCAATAATAATAGCCAGCGTGCGTTCACCTAGAGTAGCAAGCTCGTACTCAATGGTTACATTTTGGGTGGTCTGTAAGTCAATGGTTTGCATAAGTGCCTAAACTTGGAGCGCTATTATTTACCTTGAACTGATTTAAAGTATTGGTCTGCAGATGAAGTCAAAGGATTGTTTTTACTGACAAGTCGCTTTTCGAGGAGCATACTTGGAAAGTACGCGACGAGAAAAAGACGAAGCTCAGGAGAAACAAGGCGTTAGGCCGCAATCCAGATGAAAACTTTAAACTAGTTCTTCAACTCTAAAGTAAGAAACAAGAAATTTCGGGTATTTCTTTTAAAAGTTTTGGTAATTTGCTGTTCCTCATAAAAAATTGCTGTCTCGGCAGGCGTATTTATTGCGGAAATAAAAAATGAATTACATTACTTCCGTCAATATAAATCAACAAAAGCGCTTGCATCTAAGCACCGAATGAATTAATGCGCGAAACCCAATTCATTAAGCAAAATCAGGAAAAGTGGTCAGAATTTGAGGAAACCCTCAAAGGTGAGGCCAAGGATGCGGATCGACTCCGCAATTTGCTGGTGCAGATTACCGACGATCTATCCTACACCCGCACTTTCTACCCCAACCGGTCGGTAAGGGTATACCTGAATAGCTTGGCGCAAAAGGTCTTTCTACAGCTTTACCGCAACCGCCGTACGCCACTGGGCAAGCTGGTTACCTTTTGGACGGATGAGCTACCGCAAGAAATCTATCGTGCTCGCAGCGCCTTCCGTTTAGCCTTCTTTCTTTTTGTGTTGTGTTTCGGCATTGGCGTACTCTCCTGTGCTATGGATGCTGAATTTGCGGAAGTCGTACTTGGCGATGACTACGTAGAGATGACCCGAGCCAACATTGAGTCTGGCGATCCTATGGCGGTCTACAAGGAAAAAGGTGCTTTTAGCATGTTCTTGGGCATCACTTTCAATAACCTGTACGTTGCCTTTCTCGCCTTCACCATGGGTGTGTTCTTTGGTGTGGGCTCTATCGTCATTCTGGTCAGTAACGCCATAATGGTAGGGTGCTTTCAGTACTTTTTTATCAAAGAAGGACTATTCTGGGATTCTTTCCTGACCATCTGGATTCATGGAACGCTCGAGATATCCGCCATTGTTATAGCTACTGCTGCGGGTATAACGATGGGGCATGGTCCTGCCTTTCCGGGTACCTACACCCGCTTGCAAGCTTTTCAACAGTCCGCTCGCCGTGGTGCAAAGATCATGTTGGGTACTACTCCACTCTTCATTATTGCGGGCTTTCTGGAAGGCTTCATGACGCGTCAAACTGATACACCAGATCTTATTCGGGGTGCCTTTATATTGATCTGCTTACTCTTTGTTATAGTGTATTTCGTTTGGTACCCTTGGTTCTACCACAAGATGGGTTTCCACAATCAAAAGGTGGATACGCAACGCCTTCCCGAGGATCAAACCTATGAGCTACAGACCGGTCGTATCAAGACCAGCGGAGAGATTTTTAGTGAAATTTTTGTCCTGTTTCGTAAGCATAGCAGGGCCATGCTGTTGGCCATATTTGGCGGTGCGCTAGCCTATTGTCTAGTCATCTTCAACCTATCAGATGTATCTACCGAAGAATTATTACCCTTCAACACGGAGAGTTGGATATTCAATCCCTACAATTTCGTCTTGTTGTTTGCAGCGAGAGACGGAAATTGGTTAATTCCCTTGGCGGGAACCTTGATGCTCTATCTGGTGAGTGTACAAGCATTTAGAGCTATTGATCGTGAGCTGGAGCAAACCATTGATCGACTCGCTTACCTCAGGCTATTTTTTGGACTGCTACTGGTAGTGTTGTGCGTGTGTTTTCTATCCTGGTGGTTGCTCGCGATCATCGCATTCATATTACCACTAGCGCTCTTGTTTACCTACGTTAGCTACCGCGATCGCATCTACGTATTTAAAGGGATTCAACGGGTGTTCTTCTTGATGAAGGGTGCTTATTGGCGAACGGTGGGAATGTCTTTACTACTTTTGGTCTTGGGCTTAACGCTGTTTTCGATTGTCAATACGGTAGTTGCGCACTTACTATTTCAGTTGATTAACTGGCTGGTGTACGCCGAACAGGCTATTCTGGATGAGTGGAGTTTACGCATGAATACCTTTTTGCTAGCTTCTATTGCCAGCTTCATTTGGATGCTCCTTTTCCTAGGGACTGGCTTATTGTACTATACCCTTAGAGAAATAAACGAAGGAACCGATTTGCGTAAGAAATTGGCGGCTATCGGCCAAGGGCGTCGGATCAGAGGCTTAGAACGAGAATAGATATGAGGTTTGGTATTAATCACATACTGCTTATTTCATTACTGTCTGTATTGTGCTGTAGCACCCTTGCAGCTCAGGATGGCGTATGGCTGTATGAGGAGCAAAATATCGAACGCCGGGCTTTTGATCAGAAGGATTGGGAAAGCTTTAGTGAGTCT
The DNA here is from genome assembly GCA_039816955.1 of Bacteroidota bacterium. Lineage (GTDB taxonomy): Bacteria > Bacteroidota > Bacteroidia > Chitinophagales > Saprospiraceae > Lewinella. The sequence continues at coordinate 19,220 of JBCBWU010000117.1, read as the reverse complement.
TTGGATTATTCCGGGGCTGCACCTAAACCTAAGAAAGCTCGTGAACGCTCTACCCCGGAGGTTCGGGATACACCAGACCCACCCTCCTTTGATGGCTTTCCTGATATGTCACCTTTATTTAAAGGCTTACTTTTTATCCTGGTTATTGGAGTCTTAGGCTGGGTCATCTATACCTTTGTTCGTTCTAACGAAATCGCCTTTGCCCCCGTTACGGAAGGCGAAGAAGGGGAAGAAGACCTGACGAATATTGTTCGTCTGGAAGAAGAATTGGATAAGCGTAATGTTGATCCTTACCTACTTAAGGCGGAGCAGGAGAAAAATTATCATTTGGCCGTGCGCCTTCATTTTCTGGCTTTGTTAAAACAAATGAATGAGCAGCGCCTGATCCATTGGAAGAAAGATCGCACCAACCGGGCTTATCTCAATCAGTTGCGGGGCCAGGATTACTATTCTACTTTCCGTGAGTTGACACTCACTTTCGAGCGGGTCTGGTACGGTAACTATCATCCACCCGCAGATGAATACAAAACCATTAGATCACAGTTTGAGGCCTACCGGGCTAACCTACGAAACGTAGTAGCTGTATGAATAGCCGCAGAATCATATTAGGATTGGGCGTGCTCTTTATACTAGTGCTGCTAGTTTGGGCGGTGCGTGGAGGGCAGCAACGATTTTCCTGGCGGGAAACCTTCAAGATCAATAGTAAGGAGCCTTACGGTTTGTATGGTTTGTACGGCTTACTAGATAATTATGCGGGTGTGCAAGACTTCCGGGCATTGGAGGATAGTCTAGCTAATAACCTCCCAGAAGATATAGTTGATGGGCCCGCAAATTATCTATTCGTCGGTGGCGGTTTGTTTATGCGCCCGCAAGATCGTGATGCACTACTTGCGTTCGTAAGTGCAGGGAATACGGCTTTTATCTCAGCGAAGGTGCTTCCCTTCGATCTCATGTTCTATCTCTATTACGATGAATGTGATTACCTACCGTGGGATGGTTTTAGTGAAAAAGTGGATAGCACTATTGCGCTAAACTTTGTGCACTCCAGCCTGAAGCGCGGCCTGGATTTCAACTATAAGTTCATCCAAGATTTCAAGGGTACCTTACGTCAGTGGCAGTACTTTCCGGAAGACTATTTCTGCGGTATGGAAAATGGTCTGGTACCGGTTGGGAAAACGGATGAGGATTTGGTGAATATGGTACGAGTGCCCTACGGCGAAGGTTTCTTCTATCTCCACAGCCAACCCTTGGTCTTCACCAACTATTATCTGGTCGGTGAAGAAGGACGGGAGTACGCCCAACGTGCTTTGAGTCACCTGACGGATGGACCTGTCTACTGGGATGAATTCAGTCGGGTACCTGAACGAATGGCCCGCCGGCAGAACCAGCAATATCGTGGTACACCGGAGCAGCGCCTACGGGAAGAAAGCCCATTGCAGTATATTTTGGAACAACCCCCTTTGGCCTGGGCCTGGTATACCTTGGTAGCCATGGGTTTATTGTATATGCTCTTCCGAACCAAGCGCCGGCAGCGGGTTATTCCGGTTTACCAAGCACCCCGCAATACGAGTATGCAGTTTTTGCAAACCATTGGTTTCCTCTACTACCAAAAAGGAAGTCACCAGCAGGTGGCAGTGGAGGCCATTAAGTTACTCCGTACTTTCGTTAAAGAGCGTTACGGCTTGCAATGGCGCAATCAAGATGAGGAATTTGTTCAGCAACTGAGCAACCGAGCAGGGGTAGAGGAAAGTTTGGTAGAAGCTATCGCGAAAGATGTGCAGAACATCCCGCGCTATACCGGCTTAGTGGAGACTGAACTTGTGAAATTTCATAAACGCATAGAACGCTTTTACGAAGCGGCAAAATAAAGTTATTGATATGTCGACAGAGGAAAACACGGATCAAAATGACCTCACACCGCAGGATCCTACACCAGAACCCACGCCAGAGCCACAAAACCAGAGCTCTCCAGAGCTGTATCGCTTGGCCAGTGCTGTAGATCGGGTACGGGAAGAAATTGGTAAAGTTGTCATTGGTCAGCACGAATTTATTGAGCTGCTCATTGCCTCACTCTTCGCCGGTGGCCACGTATTGGTAGAGGGAGTTCCTGGTATCGCCAAAACGCTGACGGCAAAGCTCCTAGCCCAGTCTTTACAGGTGGACTTTAGCCGGATCCAGTTCACGCCTGACCTTATGCCAAGCGATGTAGTGGGGACCACTGTTTTCAATCTCAATAATTCGGAGTTTTCCTTTAACGCTGGCCCAATCTTCTCGAATATCGTGCTGATTGACGAGGTGAATCGCTCTCCAGCGAAAACCCAGGCTGCCTTGTTTGAGGTAATGGAAGAATACCAGGTGACGGTGGATGGGACTACTCACCCCATGAGTATGCCTTTCTTCGTCATTGCTACCCAAAACCCGGTAGAACAAGAAGGGACCTACAAATTGCCTGAAGCCCAACTGGACCGCTTTATCGTTAAGATTAATATTGATTATCCTAGCTTGAACGAAGAGCAGGCGATACTACGCCGTTTCCGATCTGATTTTCGGATGCAGCAGCAGGAGCAGGTACAGCCAGTATTGGATAGTGCTGCTATACAAGACTGCCGGACCATTGTGGAGAAAATCTTCATTAAGGACGAATTACTGGACTACATCGCCACGATTGTTCACGAAACTCGTCAGAATGGTGACTTATTCCTAGGGGCCTCCCCGCGGGCTTCGTTGGCGATTATGAAAATGTCAAAGGCTATTGCCGCCATTAATGGCCGCGACTTTGTCACGCCGGATGATATCCAGGAAGTAGCTTATCCAGTGCTGAATCACCGCATTATACTCACGCCAGAACGCGAGATGGAAGGCTATGCTACCCGCGATGTAATTGAAGAGATCATTAAGAAAATTGGGGTACCCCGCTAATGAGGAGCATCTTCGCAAACATATACTTACGCAACCGCTTCTTCTGGTCTTTTGGAGGGCTGGTACTGGCGTTCACCACTGGTTTTTGGTGGCCACCGTTATTCTTTGTGGCTCAGGTAGCCATGTTGGTTGTGTTGATATTGGTGGTAGTGGATGCACTCATTCTTTTTGCTCGACAATACCGTTTTCGGATTCGACGTAAGCTTCCTCGCGTATTATCACTAGGAGATGGTACTGACGTAGAAATCTCGAATTTGTAATTGATAAGGAAGCTCATCAATCAAGCCGATACGTAAACGAATGTTATTGCGGTTCTGTACTTCAATTACAAATTCGAGATTTCTACCAAGAGTTTACCCTTACGCCGGAGGAACAAATTCTGCTGAAGTATAACATTCGCCCGTTGAGTAGAGGGGCTTACGAATTTGGCAATATTGTCTTATTTCTCTCCTCTCCTTTGGGATTATTAGAGCGTCGCTTTGTTAAATCTGCCGCAGTAGAGTTACCGGTTTATCCATCCATTGTACAAATGAAGCAGTTCGAGCTTCGGGCCTTTGAGCGTACTAGTATGCCGGGTGGTTTAAAGCAGATGCGACGTATCGGACACAGCTATGAGTTTGACCAGATCAAGAATTACGTACGCGGTGATGATTACCGCAGTATCAATTGGAAAGCTACGGGCCGCCGTGCGCAATTGATGGTCAATCAGTACGAAGACGAACGTGCTCAACAGGTATACTGCATCATTGATAAAAGCCGGGTAATGCGGATGCCTTTTGACGGGCTAACGCTCATGGACCATGCGGTTAATACCAGTTTGGTGTTGTCGAATATTGCCTTGAAAAAACATGATCGAGCAGGCCTGCTTACCTTTTCTGATAAGATTGGAGCAGTCCTTAAAGCAGATAGTAGAGTAGCCCAGTTGAATAAAATTCTCCAGACCCTCTACAAGGAAAGTGAACGCACCACCGAGGCCAACTACGAACTGCTCTATTATTTCAGTCGCAAATTAGTTAGTGGCCGCAGCTTAATGGTGCTCTTTACCAATTTTGAAAGCATGTACGCGCTGGATCGGGTACTACCCATTTTGCGCCGTATTAGTGCGTTTCACCTTTTAGTCGTCGTCTTCTTCGAAAATACGGCCATCGGTGATTTTGCGAATAAGGCACCATCTACTGTGGAAGGTATTTATCAGCAGACAATAGCCCGCAAATTTTTAGCTGAGAAGGGAGCGATGGTGCAAAAGCTACGCCAGTTTGGTATCCAGGCAGTACTTACCCGTCCGGAAGACCTTTCCATGAATACCATTAATAAATATCTGGAGTTGAAGGCACGAGGGTTGATATAGTGAAAATAGTTGTGTTGGTTGGTTAAGTGTACACAACCACTGGTTAGCATATCATAAGGTAGCGGGGCGATTCATCGCGTCAAGAACCACACCACCATTCTCCAAAAAACGCCGTAATACCAATATTTTTCTCTCCGGTATCAACAAATCTGATTACCCCCGTGTTGGACTCTTGAATTTTTTCTTGGCAAAAGCATTATATCTATGACACACCTGAATGAAGGAGATTCAGCTCCTGATTTTACGGCTACCCTCAATACCGGTGAAACAGTTTCTTTAGGCGATTACGCAGGTAAAAAACTCATTTTATACTTCTATCCCAAGGATAATACCCCTGGCTGTACAGCCGAGGCCTGTAGCCTACGTGATGGCTATGGTGAGCTACGGGGTTTAGGATACGAAATTCTTGGTGTAAGTCCGGATGGTGTGGCTAAGCACCAAAAGTTTATCAATAAATACGATCTCCCATTTGATTTAATTGCCGACGAGGATAAGGCGGTTATGAACGCCTATGGCGTATGGGGCCCTAAGAAGTTTATGGGACGCACTTATGATGGGGTACATCGTATTACTTTCGTTATTGACGAGGAAGGCAAGATCGCCAAGGTGATCAAAAAGGTGAAGACCAAAGACCACGCGGCACAGGTATTGGACGAAATGGCCGGCGTTTAATTTTACCCAAAGAGTAAATTGTAATCCTCTTCTCTAATGAGGAGGGCTTTCGCACTTTCTTCTACAATTTTGCCTTTCACGACTAAGTTTCTAAAGCTAGGGTCTAGATCGGATAGCGCATAGTAGAGGATGAAAGCTTGTTCGGAGCGCGAGAAAAGCGAGCGTAAGGTAGCGAGGAAGAACTCTTGTTCAATCTCACTTGCCAACGCGTATTCTAGCATGTGCTTGATATTCTTCAAGTAGACTTCGAGGCCCGTTATTTCGTGTTGAAACCAAGAGGAAAAGTGCTCTTTGATAGCCTGTGTCGCTTGCTCACTGACGAATTCCTGGCGATTCCTAAAACGGCGACGATGTCCTTGGAGTAATTCGAATACTGCTTTTCGACCATTCTGCCGATTGGTGATTTCTGAACCGATATGCTCCACAAATGAAATGGCATTCAGGTTGAGATAGTGAATATCTAAGAGTTTGAAAAAATTGGCGCGTCGTGTAGGTAGAGCGCTGATATTCAAGCTCTGTTCCACCGTCTCCTTCCCCAAGTGCTGTGCTTCGAGTTGGTCAATGATTTGGATCAAATTGTTTCTCAGTCGATCTAGTCCAAGGGACAACTGTTCATAGCTCAGGGTATTCAAACTCGACATGTAGAGTAAGTCGTTGTACTTGCTCTTGAGTAGGATGAAAGGATTGTATAAATCAGAGTCTGATTGCAAAACCTCCTCTACGGCTTCTACACCGAAGTTCAGCCCTTTAGCTATCCTCGACTTCAGCTCCTCTTTGACGTTGTCTAAGTCCATTACTCTGTATTTAGCAGTTCCGTAATCCAACTTAAGTCTGCGGGGTATTTACGCTTCCGTTCTCGCTCATACTCATAGACGGCCCGACCTAATTCAGCGAAAAACGGAAGGCCTTCCGTTTCGTACTCGTATACGCCATCATTGTAAGTTTGGTTCTTATTAACGTGTATTGTTCCTACCAAGAAAAACTCAATTCCAAGCTCGGTGTCCACGATATAGGCCACATCTGTAAGGTAGCCATAAGCCCAGCCCACCTTGTTGAGGATGCGTATGTGATTAGGTATTTGAAAGGTTGAATCCTGGTCACCGTACATCCAGAACTTTACGTAATTGTCGGGCTCGTTGTACTGTGGCGATTCACTTTCTTGGGGGAATTCTACCATAGCTTGGTAAATGGCCTGGTAGTCATCTGGATTAAGATTAAAACGTTCTCGTTCGGCCACACTTTCAGGAAAAATGACGGCCTTGAGCATATCATGCAAATCTTGGATAGACACATAATTCTTGTAGCGAAAATCAAAAGGCTCGTTAATGATTTTACCATTGTTGTCCATGTAGGCTACACCACGCACTTGTTTACTCAAACCAAAATCATCATAAAAACTACTGTACACCTCTCCTTGCTGATAAAGAACGCCTTGGTCGTTGATAAACTGCAATGGGTTGGTATAGCGGTTCCCGAGCGTATCAAAACCACTTACGGAGAGGCGATGGATGATTCGCGTATCGGTAAAGCCTTTAGCACGTAGATTTTCGTTGAAATAGGCTTGGCCCAGAAACTCATACAAGCGATTAAAAGCATCATTATCACTGAGTAGGAAAATCTTACGCAAGTAATGTGCCACTGATGGTAAACCAGAATTTGTGGAGGGGTCAGCCAAGGCTGCGGTTTGGGGCTTGTGTCCAGCAAAGTGCTGTAACACAGTATGCTTATCCAAACCATCAACGCCCAGTTCGTTAATCTTCTCCAAGGCCATGAAAGCAGCGGGCATCTTCACCGTACTGGCGGGATAGAAATATTGGTTGGGATCACCGCCGTATCGATGAGAGGTAAACTGAGGACGGCCCTGGGCATCGCGATCAATTTGGGTATACAATACCTGAATTTCGTACCTGGTGGGATTGTCAACCCAAGCACCAAAATCTTCTCGCTGGTCTTTAATGATCTTTTCTAAGACGTTACGTTGCGCTTCAAGCGTGAGGATACTGAGGCAACACATGACCAGCAGTAGAAGTCTCATGATAGGAGGTATTGGTGATAAACCTCAAGATAACTCAATTTCGCTTTTTCATAACCAACCACTGAAAGGGAGCGAGGCTCAATGGAAATTGTACAGCATGGGTAGGATCATCTGAAGTAAGGTATTCCCAATCACCAGTCCAAAGCTTGGCCGGAATAATGGAAGCTTGCTGCTGGTAATTGATCAGAATACACACCTTCTCTTGGGCTAAAGTCCATTCAGAGCAAACCAAATGGGGGTAATCTGGTAGTTGGATTAAACGCCAAGAACCCTGTTGTAAGACAGGCATGTGGATTAGTGCCAATAAGTATTCATAGAAGGCAGGCTCACGTGTGTTGAGCGGAGTAAAGCCAGCTAAATCTTGAAAAATACTTGCTGGAGCGCGGGACGCAGTGGAGGCAAAGTCCACTTCCAGCGGTAGTCGGCCCAATTGTACCGGTAGTCTTTTACGTCGCCCTTCCCATTGCCCTTCGTAGAAAAATCGCATCCCTGGTGTAGTGTAAGTAATCAGGGCTGCGGCCTGAGCCTGGGCATGATCAAGTTCTGACAGGATCCGGTCTTCATCGTGATTTTCAAGGAAACGTACGGAGGCTCGCTGAAATCCCAGTTCTGCTTGGAGGTGTGCTTTCACGCCCGCTGTATTCAGCTCTATGAGCCGGTCCCGAAGACGCTTATCGTAGGTGTAATCGAAGCCCAATTGCTGGAGCTCCCATTCCATGTCCCAGTATACCTCGGCAATAAAAATAAATTCCGGAGATTGGTTACGAACACTTCGAATGGCCTCCGCCCAGAACGGCTTTATTTCGTGGGCATGTGCACCTAAAGCGTGTCCCCAGGTTTTACTAAAAACGTGTGGTACCGGGAGCATAGCCATGTCGCAGCGTACACCATCGCATAGCGTTGCAACCTCCAGTAACTGCTCTTGCATGAAATCCTGGGCGCTCTTAGCCGCATAATTTACTTGGACGGTATCCTGCCAAGCTGCGAAATAAGGATCCTTGCCGTGCGCCAACACTCGATCTGGAGCTTGCGGTGAGCGGTAAAAAGTATGACCATCAAGTTGCTGTTGAGGAGGAGCAACTTCCAGAAAAACATCAGGCCGTTCACTGATCCAGCTCGATTCGGCGTGGAAATGATTGGGAACGAAATCTAAGATCAACTTCAGTCCATACCGGTTTATTCTTTGCTTGACGGTTTTAAGATCCTCCGGTTCGCCTAAGTCCTCATGCAGTATATACCGATCAATAGCATAAGGCGATCCAATGACGTCATCTTCCGTCCAGTCGGGCAAGACGCGTGTGTAGGATTCCTTTAAACCAGGTTCTAAAGCATATTGCAACACATTAGGCCCGGTTTGCCAAACACCCATGAGCCATATGTATTCAATACCTAGTTGGGCAAGTTTTTCCCAATAAACATCAGGAATGTCCAGAAGTCGGGTGTCGGAGCCAAAACGATGACGCCACACACGAGTGTTAATTTGGTAGAGAGAGGGGTTCATAGTGAGGTAAGGGGATAAGAGTTTGAGAGGGAGGAGGTGATATTGGGATAGACCGCCTTCGGCGGGTCCTGACGATTCCACTAAGGTGGAATATCAGGATTCTGACATCGAATTCTATTCGATCGTCAGAGCCCTCCCTTATTGTCCGGGGCACCAGTCATCCTCCATCCTCCTCGGATGCAGGACACGCCGGCTCTGTTCTGCTACTGACACCGTCAGTACAGTCCACAGCCGCTCTATCTATCCAGCTCTTACTTTCAGTGAATGAAATGGCTGGATCACTCTAGCGTTAGTTGAGCTATCTCTTGATGATAACTCAGAAATGGCAGTGGGTTGAAACTTTTCAGCTCCTGCTGCCCCCTCTGAAATTCTGAGTAAGACTACCTCAGAATCAATAGCACTTGGTGTTTCCTCATCAACCCCAGTGGTTTAACCAAGCACCTGTATTTGACGGTGGAGATGAGTTAACTCCGATTGCTTAAGCATCTTTTTTGATGAAAAGCGATACTCATCGGTCAAATACATATCCGTCGATGTGTTCACTAAGTCTTGGCCTTTTAGCCAGGGGGGTACTTGGGGTTCACCCCCTAAGTGAACCCTGCTAAGTTACGCTTCTAATCGTTGAAAAGCAATACGGTCTCAAAAATTGACACCGAAGGTCTTTCCGCGATCAAGCTCTTTTATCGTGCATTCCATGCCGCAATAATTGCCTCTTCCCTTTGTAGGATCGATTCAGCATTCTGTTCCACCTCATCCCGTTTCTCTTGGGTGATAGCATCCGAATTCCACCACTGGTAAGTGTCCTGTATTGTTTCTGTCAATGGCCGCAGCGTTAAGCCATTGGCCTTTGCTTTTTCATTGTTAATTTTTGCCGAGCCAGCATTATTTCCGGTAGGCATAATCCACGGCACGATATAGTAGATGTCGTTTTCCATTAGGAAGTCATAATCATCGATGTGTACAAAGGAGGATGCTACTTCAAAGGCACCTTTGGCTTCTTCCATAAAGGCGCGTATGTCCTGTTCTTCTTTAGGCCCTACCGCGTTGAAAGTACCGGTGTTTCGCTGTTCAATTAAGCGGATCATCCACTCGGCTATATCTCTAACGTCCGCGTATTGAACAGCATCTCCCGCTTTTCCAGGCACCAAAATTTCACCACCTTTGCTGAGTCGAATCGGCCAATGAATGAAACGGTCTGTTTTGTCAGCCGGGCCAATCATGTAGGTGGGGCGCACCACGATGGTATTCTCCGCACCAAAGGCCTTAATCGCTTCCTGTTCCGACTTCGCCTTCATGACACCATACCAGTACTCAATCTTTTCATCTTCATCCGTTAAGCCTTCCGGCTCCTCCGTTAGCACGGTAGAACTTTCAGTGAAGTCACTATCCACATAAGGGTAGTACACACCAGTAGAAGAGGTGTAAACGTACAGACCACAGTTGTCTTTCAGGAGTTGGGCAGTTGCTTTGGTCCATTCTACGTTACGGCCAGAATTATCGATCACTACATCCCATTTTCTATCGTGGAGGGCAGCCAGATTATCTTGGCGATCGCCAACTAATTGCTCTACTTGGTCGAAGAGCTCCGCATGAACTGTCGGTTTGGTTTTGCCACGCGTAAAGGTGCTGATGCTATGGCCACGTTCCAGTGCATAAGCAATTTGGTGGGGCCCTAAAAAGCTGGTTCCTCCTAATATGAGAATGCTTAGTTTTTTACTCTCAGAGCTTGCTTTTTCGCTATTCTCTTCTGGATGTGATTCGCAACTGTACAGTCCTGATAGGATTAGAGGGAGGGCGACTGCACTTTTGATTGCTGATTCTACGAATCCTCTTCTGCTTTGCTTTTTCATGTTATTTCTTGTTGATTTCACATGGGATGTGTGAAATGAAATCCAAGATAACAAAACCAGTAGTGCCTAGTCCAGCTTAAAGTAGATGCACTTTAAGTAAGCACCCTCCGGAATGCTGATGGGGTGATCGATGTCGTGAAAGGTCCGATCTAATTCTTGAGAGCGTCTATCACTTTGCTGTAAAGCTTGTTCTGCTACCGCGAAAAATTCCTCTGCTTTTACCCTACTTGAACAGGAAGCTAACGCGAGTATACCACCTTTGCTGACCAAGGGGATGGCCAGTCTGGCCAAGCGTTCGTAACTTCGGATTGCACCAGGTACTTCACTAGCTTTCTTGGCAAAAGAGGGCGGGTCTACCACAACAATATCAAACTGCTTGCGCTTTTGTTGCAGTTCCTCCATCACCACAAATGCGTCCTTAGCAATGGTGTATAGCTTCGGTTCTGGTAGATTCAAAAGGGCATTATGCCGAGCAATTTCCAAGGCTTGGGCGCTGATGTCTAAACTGTACACTTCTTTGGCACCACCGGCTAGCGCATGTACTGAAAATCCTCCGGCGTAGGAGAAAACATCTAGCACTGTTTTACCTTTTGCCAACTCACCTACTCGTTTGCGGTTGTGGCGGTGATCCAGAAAATAACCGGTCTTATGTCCAGCAATCACATTGGCACTGAAGCGCACGCCGTGCTCTTCAAATACAACTACGGGGTCTGATAGCTCACCGAATAATACCTGTCCATCCTCTAAACCCTGCAGAAGCTTTTTTTCTTTTTGCACGTTCCGGCTAAGCCGCAAAACCAGTGTTTCACTTTGGGTTACTTGTAGAATGATAGGTAGTACCATAGACAAATACGGAAGCCAAATAAGGCTATATAACTTCACGACTACTACCTGGGCATATACGTCGGCTATCAAGCCTGGCAGGCCATCATTTTCTCCATACAGCAGTCGATAGCTATTCGTGGCTGTTGCCAACAAGGGAAGTCGTTTATCGTAGGCTTGCCGAATTTTCTGTTCAAACCAATCGGTATCGATATTGGCGCCCTGATTAAACTGTAGGAGTTTTATGCGGATTGGTGAGTGCGGATCATAAAGGCCAAGGGCCAAAAACTTATTCTTTTTCTGATCAAAAACAATGGCCAAATCTCCGGCCTTGCCCTCTTTGTTTTGCTTTGTAATGGAGGCATCAAATACCCAGGGGTGTTGCTTGCGCACCATGCGCTCCGCTGCGGGCTTTAGCCGGACGGCTAAACGTGCGGGTACTGGAAATTCAGGTAAAGAAAAGGATGCGCTCAAGCGGTCGATAATTGATAATCGACAAAGTTATCTAAATTCTCTTCCCAGTTGTAGTCATTGAATATAATCTGACTACTGGGTTGACCTACTTTCAAATAATGCCGCACAATTTTTCTAATACCATGCTGTCCGCCGAAATCACCTAAATACCATAGGCCTAAACGGGAAAAGTGAACCTCATTTTTCTCCGGTTCGAACCAGGTGTCATTTTCGAGGAAACTGGTGGTCGCTATTTCTAGCTGTTGATCGATTTGTTCTGGCGTATAGAAAGCAATAGGTGGGCAGCTAATCGCTCCGCAGTTGAGGGCAAAATGAATTCGAAAATCGATCCGATCCACTGCCAATTTGCGGATGTGTCTTGGAGTGAATAGGTTTGGTAGAAAGCCTGCACCCCGCTTAGCGCGGTATCGGCGTAGGATACCATGTTCTATTTCGTCCAAACTAAAATCTTGACCCGCAATGCGGCATAACTGATTACGATAAATCGTGGGCTTTTCCACACCCTGGTCTCTGCGTAAATGCAAGAAAAAGGCATTGTAGCAATTAATCCAAAAGGCTTTTTTCTGCTCATCCGTCGATAAGTTCGCTTTCAATACCCCTACTGGAAGCCTAGCTAGTCGACTAATCAAAGGTGTAGCATCCTCTCGCCTCTTTACCGCCAGCAATAAATCCGCCGCTAGTTGTTGTAATGACATGTGCGGAGAACACCAGCCGTGGACTTTTCGTTTTATTCCCCGTCAGGAACCAGTACGGAATGTTCACTGCGGACACTTTCGATTTTTTCGCGACTGAAGTACAATGGAAAGAAGCCATCATTTCCCCATTGTTTGTATAGGTTTTTATAATACGGGCTGCTTGGGTCTCCGGATTGTCCCGGCGAATTCATACCTACGCTTTGGTCCCAATCCGTTACGTCTACAATGATGCGGAAGGTGGCACCGTGAGTTTGTTCCTCATTGCCGCCGGTAGCACCCGGCGTGTATTGGTTTCCACCACGAGGGATGACACTCGTATTGAGTTGTGCCTTTAATTCATCATTTACCACTTTGCCCAGCGGGTGAAAGATTTGTACGTGCTTGTAGCCCGCTTGTCCATACTGCCAACTATACATATCTACACCAAAACGTTCTTCCATTTCTTTCACCGCAGAATTAAAGGTGCCGATTAGGTAGGCTTCTATCTCTGCCTGGAATGGATTACCCATTTTCGTGCTGGGCGCTAATATCCATTGCATAATTTTGGTGAGCTGAATATCTGGCTCTACTCGCTCAGCTTCTGGATCAGGAAAGTAATCGAATAAGCGTTCCTTCAATTCATTTTCCCAACGCACATAAATTCCGGCTTCTGCCGACTCAGGTGTTAGCACAAAATCCCAATCAAGTAGACGTTCTTTTGCGCTTCTTGCTAAATCACTATCGGGAACAAGTTTGTCTAGAAGTGGTACTAAAGTTCGGGCGGGAATCGACAGATAGTCAGTCTGTAGGTGCTTCATATCTTCCATTGTGAGTGCTTCTCCAGCGCTCAAGACTTCTTCCACGCGCTCGCCACGGTAAGGATCTGACCAGTTAAAGCCAATGGCGTCCCATTCCGTGTAGGATTCCGGAGTTACGTTTTGGTTGGCGGTAGCAAAAAAGCCTTCCTCTAGGTTAAATACACTTGGCTTCTCTTTGATGGGTAAGTAACCATCCCACTCGTAACGGCCATCCCCAGGTACGGGTACCATACCACTGAAATTTCTACGTACTGGTGCGATGCCCACTGCTTGCCAGCCAATATTACCCTCTTTATCCGCCCAGATCATATTCTCACCGGGGATGTGACTATAGTTGCAGGCCTCTCGATAAGATTCCCAATCGGTGGCTTGATCCATGCGAAGAGATGCTAAGTAAGGAGAACCACCAGGCTCTAACCAGGCACAACGAATGGCATAGGCTTTGTGATTAATGCTATCTATGTAAGTGACAGGTCCGTGTCTGGTGTAGTGTAAATCAACTTCCATATCCTCTGCTCCTTTTACCTCAATGGTTTCATTGATCGTTTGCATACTTTCCCAACCATCAGCGTAGCGATACTCCAGCGGGTTGTCTGGGTTCAAATCGTACACGTAAAGATCTTCTCCGTCCGTGCGGAAAACGGTCAGGCCCCACGCACCATAGTCATTATGACCTATTGAAACGCCGGGAATTTCGGGTTCGCCACCGCCTATCACATTCCAGCCTGGCGCAGAGAGGTGCACCCAATAACGAAGTGAAGGCACTGCTAGCCTGCGGTGTGGATCGTTGGCCATAAAGACGTGCCCGTCCTTGCCCAGTTTGGGGCTGGTAACCCAATTATTGGAACCTAACCACCACTGTGCTTCTCTTGTATCATCAGGGGTTTCGTTGGTGCCTATAGACTCATCCTTAGTGCGGTAAGCAGGAAGAATATCTTCTGGCTGAAACGTAACAGATTTCCGGTAGGCATTATAGAGCTCCAGTATTTGATCAGAAAGCAATAATTGACCATCAATAGCAGGATCTAAGTTCAGCGCAGGTTCTTTGGGGTGAAACCAGTAGTATTCCTTGGTTTTTTCTACACCCATCTGTACTACCGCTCGGGCTACATCAAGTTCGGTTTCGATATTTCCCAGCAGACCTTGATGCCTTGAAATAACGACTTCTGGTGTCCATTTTTCCGGTAGGATACCCAGTGCTTTGAAGGTGATGGGCAATAGACTAGTGTCTTGGAGTACTTCCTCTATATACGCATTGACGCCATCGGTGTAAGCGTTGATAATCTCAACGCCGTCCGGGTGGTAATATTGAAATTCTGTTTCCAATTCCCCACGGTACATGAAAAGCCGAGTGCCAATGTCTCGTTTGAGTTCACGTGGTCCCAGTATTTCGGCTACGGTGCCAGTAGCTTGCCGGCGCCAAATCTCAAATTGGAACAGACGATCTTTCGCTGCACAGTACCCTTGCGCAAAAAAAAGATCGCGCTGGTTATTGGCGTAGATATGATTGATCCCATACGCATCGCGTAAAACTTCAACCTTATCATTCAAACCGGTGAGGTTGATCTGGTGCTTATTTTGATCAGGCGCTTGTCGGCAGCCAAAAAATAGGAATAGAGTGATAATGTGGAGAAGGGCAAGTCTCATGCTCATAGGTTTGTGCGTTATTCAAACAGTCGTTTCCAATCTGCTTCCGCTGCCAGGTAAGCAAAGCTAAACGGATTACCTTCGGCTAGAAGCAAGCGGTACTGCTCCTTCGCCGCTGCGGTGTCTTGTTCGTGATAGAGATGCCAATTGCCAAGACCGTAACGGAGCACATCATCCGAGGAGGAGCTTTTGCCAGCGGGCTGCAAGTCCTCCGCGCTAATCGCTCCCTGGTAGAAACGACACATTTGATAATAGCTGCCGTTTTCAATAACATCCATTTCACCGTGGATAGGAGCGATGATACTCTCTGCTGCCTCTGTTTGGCCAAGTCGCCGATTGATCATATACAACCAGTGGCCACCAGAAACAATATTATCGTCGTACTTATGAGTAACGGTTCGGTTACCAAATGCTTCGAGTGCTTTGGGCATGTCATTTTGTAGATAGTACGCTAAGCCAAGATGGTACCAAATATTTCCGTGCAGTGTGCTTAGCGGAATATTCTGATCATTCGGCAGGCCATCGGGTTCCGTTTGGTCTGCTTGACCTTCAATTAGGGTGGCT
Organism: Bacteroidota bacterium; assembly: GCA_039816955.1. GTDB lineage: Bacteria > Bacteroidota > Bacteroidia > Chitinophagales > Saprospiraceae > Lewinella. The sequence goes on along the minus strand of JBCBWU010000117.1, from coordinate 3,896 downwards.
GCTTTCTCAAAATCGGCGATGGCTTTTTCGTATTGACGCGTAGAAATATAACGGTGACCCCGGTGGCGATAAAAGCGGGCATCTTCCGGATGCTTTTCAATGCCCTCCGCGTAGATGTCGATTGCTTTTCTGAAGTGCCCTAAGTAAGCTGTTCTACGACCGTACCAGATGATGGCTTCGGGATTATTAGCATCAGCTTCGTATTTGGCCTTGGCTAGCTCATAGTTTTCCAGGGCTTTTCCCGCTTCCGGAGGTGCACTATAAATGCTGTCTCCTAGTAGTGTAATGGCTTCTAGTTGTGGTGCTAAATCAACACTTTCCTCGCTAGGTGCTTCTTGTGAAGTGGGGCCTTGGCAAGCATATAAGAGCAAGAATGACAAGAGTAGTGTGCCGTATTTCATAAGTGTAGGTTGGTGGGTAGGATGTACTAAAGTACGGCATTAAAGCTAAGGTCATGGGAATGTGCTAGATTGAAAGTGTTGTTATCAGTTTCGCTGAATTTATTCCGTCGTAGAGATTGAAAGCGGAATGAATTTCGCAAAACCAAGGTAAGGGGTAGATTATCCACAAATAAAAAGCCACACACTGATCTAACAGTATGCGGCTTAGGCCATTTCATAGGCTTAACAAGGGGGTTATTTCTTTAAGTAATCCATTACTTGATCAATCGCACTATTTACAGCTTCGGCCTCGTGGTACAACTGCTGCTGGTTGTAAGCATTAAGCCAAACCAATTGCTTTTCACCACTTAGCTGATCGTAAAAACTTTGTGCGCCCTGTGGCACCGCGCCGCTCTCACTGTGTACAATGAGTACAGGTTGTTTGACCTCCTTGGCCGCACCGATACCATCAAAAGTGAGCCAAGGCTCCCAGCTACTTACGGCAAAACGGTTGTCGTAATAAGTGCCGGCAGCTTTTGCAGGATTTAGGTAGTAGTCGAATGCGTTTTCCGGCACGTACATCGCACTTAAGGGGTCCAGCTCACTAGCGGCCAATACGTATGGCATTTCTCCAGTGTTAGCGTATGCTACTTTGGCTTCCTTAGCAGCTTGCAACAAGCCCTCCGTACCGCCGGGGCGCATATCGTAAATGCTTTTGGCAATTGCTGGGTTGTGTAACCAAGGCGCTACCAGTACCAGTTGGCTCATGCGATCATCCCGAGCTGCTGCGTACGCCATGTAGCCGGCACTGGCACAAACTCCCATACCAGTAATTTCCTCCTTGGTCACATTAGGATGGCTATTCAAATAAGCGATTGCTGCTTTGATGTCATTAATCTTGAGCTCGTAGTCTTCTACCTGTCTGGGCTGCCCTTCGCTTTCGCCGAAGCCGGTGAAGTCAAACGTCAAAGCAATGAAGCCTTGTTGGGCAATTAGGCTTGCGTACTCGTCCGGCATTTGCTCCTTTACACTGGTCCAGCTGCCGGTTACTACTACTGCTGGATACTGTGCGTTGGTGTCGAAATTTGGAGGCAGAAACAGGTGTCCTTGTAAGTTAATCCCACTACTTGCAAACTGCATTTGCTCCATTTGTACCCCGCCATCGGTGCGGGCACCGGCCTGATGTACAGAATAGGTTTCTGGTTGTAAGCCTGTCCAACTATTAAGCAATATGCCAGGATTAAAGTGCTCTACATTGCGCACAATTTTTCCGGCCTCATCTATTTCAAAAAGGTTGACGTAAAAGTTGTTGTAGGCCTTACCCGCTTCGGTCATCACTTTGCCTTGAAATTTGACCAAAACTGCTTGTGGGTTTCCGGTAGGAAAATAAGTGCGGGTATACTGTTGCTCATAATCCATGACTCCACTGTAGAGCTGCTCTAGTGCAGACTTGCCTTCCAAAGTTTTAGGAAATGCGCTAGGGGCCAGTGGCATTTCTTGTACCGCCTCCGCGGAAAGATTATCCAAAAAGGCGGGGAAGTTGGTCTGCTCTAAGGCCTGGAAAAAACGCTCTACGCTTTCGGTGGCATCCGAGCTGTCTTGAAGCTCAGGGATAGCATTATTGGCTACGTTTTTCAAGGCTACCTGTGGCAGGTCACTATTACCAGCCAGTTGGTACAAGCTTAAGTCAATCCGTGCCAATTTCCATTCACCGTCGATCTGGATAAATTCGGTATCGTAGCCCGCGAAAACGGTCCAGTAGTTCTCACCGTCCGGGACCTGTAAGTAGTGCACGGCGATACCGTCAAAAGTACTTGTTGCTCGGTCTCCTGCTACCCAAATAGCGAAGTTGTGAATTTGGTGCACAGTACGCTCAAAGCCAGGAAGCATGCCTACCCAGCCGGTGACGATTTGCGCTGGTGTTTGCACGCCAGCTGCGCCACCCAAGGCCGTGTAATCGGTATACACCTCGGGTGCCATTACGGATTTTGCGGCTTCCCAGTCACGCTGGTCTGCAGCGCTGAATAGTTTTTCCAGAAGACCTTGGATTGCCATTTGGTCTTGGTCAAATGCGGAAGGTTTCATTTGCTGTATCTGATTATTGCGGTTGAAATTATTATTGAAATTATTCCGGCCCGTTAAGGCTAAAGGGAAAAGAAGAAGAATGAGATGTGCATAGTATTTCATGATGCCGGTTTGCTTTTTCTTTGTTACACGACAAAGGTATTGGCCCACCGGGCGGTAGGAAATACAGATATCAAAGCAGGAAATACGGATATCAAATGTGTAGCAGGAGGCTACGCTTTCCTGAAGGCATTTGGGCTTTGGCCGGTTTGCTTTTTAAAGAAGGTAGAGAAGTGATTAGGGTAGTGGAAGTACAAATCGTACGCAATTTCCTTGACAGAAAGTTGGGTGCTTCTCAGCTTTGCGGTAGCTAACGCTAAGAGGTGCTGTTGGATGAGGTCGGAAGCAGAATGGCCGGCAATTCGCTGAGTGAGGGCATTGAGGTGGTTGGGGTGAATGTTGAGTTGCTGCGCGTAATACTGTACCTGGTGCGGAGATTCGGCACCGTGCTTTTGATTGGGATAAAAAGCGGTTTCGATTAAGGCTCGAAAGCGACTCACTGTGTTCAAATCGTTATCGCGCTGGGTGGTGCTACTGTAGTCTTTTGGAGCGTGTTTGTAAAATAGCCGAGCCGTTTGCAGTAATAAGATCTGAATGTAGTGACGAATGATATCGTCCTGGTGCGCCGCAGTTTGTTGGTGCTCCTCGTAGAGGTTTTCAAAGACACGCACTAAGGGAGAGATTGCCTCTTGCGCAAGCGGTAAAGGATAGGTATTGTCGTTTAGCAAAAAGGGAAATCGTTGTGTTAAACGCTGTTGATTTCCTGTGCCACGAAGGAAGTCTTCAGAGAAAATGACATAGTAGCCCTCCCAATTTGGTGCAATATCCCAATGGAGACTTTGGTAAGGGGAATTAAAGAATACGGTGGCTTCTAGGTCAGCCGTAGTATGGTTGCCGGTAGTGACAGTTCCACCACCTTCTACTTTTAGTGCCAGCGCATAAAACTCGTGCTTAAACGGCGGCATCGACTGCTTTACCGTCTTCATGTTCTCTGCAAAACTCCGCACATCATAGCCTTCACTCTTAGGTGCGGGTATGCCTATGGCTTTACAATAAGCGCTAAGGCTTGGGTAGTGCTGGAGCTCGGTCATGCTTAGTGTCGTATTTGGCTAAATACAAAACGGCGAGGCAGAATTGATAGTTCGACCCCGCCGTTTTCCAGACTAGCTCAAGTTATAAATTATAGCACTAGAATTTTTCTAAGTCCAGTAATTCGTAGCCATCCTCTACTAGCGGAATGTGCTTTTCGTTTACCCAATCGCCCATGTCGATGTTAAACCAGCGCGCTTCGCCTTCGGTAGCGGGTTCCCAAACGCCAGCGTATTTACGGGTGGCACCAACCATGTAGGTCTCTACGTCAATTAAACGATAGCCGGCATCAAAGCGATCTCG
>JBCBWU010000116.1:0-23142 GCA_039816955.1 Bacteroidota bacterium | reverse complement strand
AACTGCCTATGTAAGACGCTACCTGGGTTTAATTCCCAACCGAGCGGATGCTTATTCTGATTGGGGCGGTGGGAGCTGGTTTGCGGATTTGGCGGTAACCAAGTCTAATGGTGACGGTTTCTTATACACCACCTTGCAAGACCAACTAACCTATGAGCAAGCCGTTCAGCAGGCCTCCCAAAACAACAACGAACTCCTAATCAAAAGCCAGCAAGCGATTCCGAATAGCGAAATAACGGAATACGGATTTGGCTTGGAACTGGACAACCGACTGGGTAGAGTAGCGCAATCTCATTCTGGTTCTACCTTTGGCTTTAACGCTCACACAAGCCGTTTTTCGGAAGATCGACTCACCGTTGTTGTGATGAGCAATAACGGGAAGATCTGGAGCGAAAACATTGTTTATAAAGTTGCCAGTGCCGTTCTGCCAAATGTAGATACTAAGCCCATTTATGATCCTCGATTCAATAGTAGTGAATTTGCAGAAACACCAACACAAATCACCGGACAATACCTTTCATCCTTTGGCGATCTGATTCGGATTGAAGAAGAGGAAGGGAAGCTGCTGTGGAAGTATGGCGCCTGGAATCCGGATGAGTTAGTGCGAGAGGGCGAGAACCAATTTGCGGTATCCTATAACACCAGAATCAAGTTTAGATTTAATGAAAATGAAGTTGTTAAATTCTATCCGGGAGGAACGGCAGTTGCTTATACCAAGACTTCCTACGAAGCAGCATCCTTGGCAGATTTAGAAGGTTTCGTGGGAAAGTATCACAGTAGTGAATTGGAGATGGATTTTGAGATCAGATTAACGGAAGAGCACGAATTGAAATTACTGTTTTCCAATCAGGACGAAGAGTTTGATGTAGAGGTGCTCAACAGGAATGAACTACTAGCTGATTACTATAATCTGAAAGTGGAAAGAGATCGATTTGGTAGAGCTACCGATATCCTGGTCACCCTTAGCCGGAGGGCGCGAAAAAACCGGTTCAGAAAGGAAACGAACTTGGTGTTTCAACCAAAAATTGAGACCGACAATGGCACTATTCAGGTAACTACTATTGGTTCTCGCAGTGGCGATGCTTCCGATATTCTCTTAACCAAAAACGAACCGAACGGAAACGAAATCTGGTTTGAGCAGTTTGGTGGGCCAAGCTACGACAAGGCAAGTTCGCTACTAGCTACGGATGATGGTTATCTCATTGTTGGTTCTACGAGTTCTTACGGAAATGGTAACTACGATATTCTGGTTATCAAAACAGATAAGCAAGGCAAGAAGCAGTGGCAGAATACCTACGGCGGTTTCTACAACGAATACGGCTACGTAGCGGAGGAAACAGCAGCGGGATTTTTGATCAAGGGTACCATTCAGGATTGTACTTCCAACTCGGATGTCTTCAATAGAGAATGTAAGACCAATGTATGGCTGGTACAGATTGATAAGGAAGGGAAAGAACTATCCACGGAAATATTGGAAGAGCTATAATCTTTCTGTCACCTAAAATACGCACTACTCCACAGACTATTTTTCACTCGTTTATGGCAAATACCTGCCTGCCCAGTAGCTTCGCTGGCAGGTGGGTATCCGTTTTAGGTGAGGAAAGGGGGAACTCTGACAAACAGCGTAATACCATCCCTGCCTTTTCCTACGCTACCCTTGCGTATCGTGGTAGCGGAAATGATATAAGGCTTCCACTGTTGCTTCGTCTATTACACCCTTGAAAATGAACAGGTCATCCAATTCACCGCTCAGTGATTCATCTCGATATACCTGTTCGCCTTTTGTGGTGAGCATGGGGCGCCCGCCAATAACGGTGATGGTGGGTTTATTAAATTTAGACATGCCCCGCAAGCTAAACTGCTCGGCGTTTTTTAAATCCCCTACGTTTGCGGCTTTATTATTGATGTACACCAGTTCCTTGCTTCCATTTACCACGATCACCACATGGTTCCATTCATCAAAGGTGATTTCACCGTAATCATCTTGTAGTTCTTTTACAGTCGAAGGTGGGTATTCATCGACAAAAACAGCATTCTTACTATTCTCAATAGCGGCGTAGTGATTCGTGCTAACGTATTTACCCTTAGCATTGCCAAATTGACCCACAATCGCCTGTCGCTTCTGTGCAGTCTTGGACGGCTTCACCCAAAAAGAGTAAGCATAATGAGGCTGGTTTTGGGGTAGAAATAATTGATCAAATACAATGCCGCCTACCGTGCCATCGAAGTAGACCGAACTATACTGTACGCCATCGTGCCCATCGTGATAGTCATAGAGGACCGTTGATTCTTGGTGGATGAATCGTTTGTTGTGGCTATCTACGTTTCCGTCAAAAGGGAAAAAGGCATGTAGGAATTTATGTTCCAATGGATTTGGGTAGGTGGGCTCCTCCTCCTGCTCCTCCTCGGGAGCACTCTCCGCTGGGGGGGCTTGTTGCTCGCTTACCTTAGCTGTATCGGATTCTTCCAGTTTTTCCTTTTCCGCTACGGGCTCATCAGAATTACGCGTTAGGAAGAAACCAGCAATAGCTAAGACAGGAATCAACAACAGCAGCCACCAACGATTGCCTGCTTGTGCTTGTCCCGCAATTCCAACTGGCTTTTTGGGCTGCCCTAGTTTTTCCGATAGGTTTAAAAGCGCCAGGTTAATCTGGTTGATTTTACGCTGAGCTTCTTCATTAGAGATAATATCCAAGCGCTTCTCGTCTTGGATGCGGTTGTACTGCCCATTGAGTACGATCAGCTCTTTATCCGTTTCCGTCAACTGGAAACGAGATAGCACTTCAAAAGCCTTGGCCGTCTTACCTTGAGCAATGAGCTGTTCGACTTCTCTCTGAATTGCGGTAATGTCCTCCATTCGCTATGCTATGTGTTTCAGGTATTTCATCACCAAAGTACAAAAACTTAGTAATCATGATTTTATAGTCAGTCTATCTATATTGATAGCGTGGGAACCGTGACTGCAGCTATTTCAAAGGGAGTGGTGCGATCGATTAGTATTGCTTGATCTTTTCCCAGATGTCATTCGCGTGCGTAAGGAAACTAGCTGGTGCACTATCAAAGTGAGTTTCATTTACATCACCCCCTATTCTCTCTTCCGCGCCCACCCGCACGTTGGTGTTACCCACCAGACTATAATCCTGACCATCCTCGAACAGGTGCAGGACCAGATCATGCGGTGAAACATCGGTAACGCAGGCCATGCGATAGGCAAAGGTGATTTCGCCAATGTTATCCTCGTCTAAGTCGGTTATAGCGAAGGCTTGCTCGTTAAAGTCCAGAAAAAGGTCAGCATCTGCGCACTCATCCACAGTGACTTTGAGGTCTTTCAGCAGGGTGGCTTGGCCATCATTCAGCAGGTAGTGATAGATATAAACCGTTGCTTCTCCTTTTACCAAATCTTCTTGGCCGGAGAATAGAACGATGTTTTCTCCTTTAGCATCCAGCCAGCATTTTTGCGTGCCTAGTTCGCCTTCGTAGGTGAATTGAGATAAATCAAATTCGCACTTATTAATGATGGTAAACACTTGTGGAGCCTCTTCTTCCGTAGCTGGTGTTGTCTGCTCCGTTTCGGAGCTTACATCTTCCTGGGGGGCTTCGGTGCTGCTCTTAGGACTACAGGAAACCAAGACGAGTAAAAGCAATAGGGAAATGGTACTCTTCATATTCAGTTGATTTGATTGGTGGTGCTAGCAATAAGTGCATTGCAGATAGGAAGGTACGCAATAGATAAGGTGACGAGCAGCTTACGGCTGTTTATGTTCTGAATGGTGGGGTTTGAAGGTTATCCTTTAATGCTCGGGCAGCAAGTGTCTTTTTACCCTGTTGAATAGCGCTTTCTCTTGTAGCCTCAGTACACCCCAGAACCAGACTAGCGTTATGGGAGGTGCGAAATAAGCCCAAACGGGAATCTCACGTTTATCCGTATCAAGGAAATAAGCAAATACAAAAAATGCGAAGAGTACCAGGAAGAAATATAATTCGATCCGGATTTTAGTTTCCATTTCGATCTTCCAGGTGCTTGGGTCTTTTGTCGCTACTATTGTTCCGTGGCCTTTTATTCCATCCGCTTTAATGGGTAATCCGGTGATTTTCAAAGTTCCGATTGACCAATTGGAAATGAATTTGAATTTATGATCGGAGAGCCAGACCAGTTGGTAGGTACGAGGCTCCCCTTGATTGATTCGTGACTTTACATCCTCTGGGGTACCTGAGATGGTGATCGTTTCCTTTAGGACTATTTTTTCAGTTAGCGCGTTCATTATGTCTTAATTGAGGGCACTACAGCTGAAGTGCAATTGCTTGAATATAGACAATTTATCTTTCTGCCGCTTGGGAAAGTCTAGCTCAAAAAGCCATCAAATCATCATCAATTCACAAGGCTTTCCACCAGGCAATAGAGACCATAAAGCAGCCAGCCCCCAAACACAACAATTAGAATAATAAGGACTGAGACATTCAATATTCTACCAGCGGTTGGGTTGGGTTGTTCGATGGGGGTGAATCCTAATTGTTGCAGGTGAAGGTTTACCTCTGCCAGACAAAGCTCGTAGGTATTCATTTGAAAAGCCATATTGTGAAATCTGGCCCAGTTCCAAAAGGGGATTCGACCTTTTGCGGCATCTACGATGAGGTGTAGACGGCGTCTATTCTTGTATTACATCCGCCAACTTCTTTCATTCAAATCATAAAAGAAGGAGAAGCGGTCATCGTAAAAGACGCCAGTATCACTAAAGGTCATGAATTGAGATTGCTGCGCTTTTTCCGGTAGGGTAACATCAAAAGTAGATTGTAGGATAGCGCAATAGTCGCCCCAACTTAGGTCGGTGTCCTCGTAAATGGAGCGGAAAAAGATGGTTTTGGGTAGCAAATCATGATTTTTGATTTGCTCAAGCTCCCAGAGAAGGCCATCGGAATTATCTACCCTGATTACTATCAAGTTGGCGTGCTGAATAAGATGCTGGACCTTCACTTTCCAGTCCTCATCGGGTATATAGGTGCGTCGTGCGCCGGGTATGGGCAGGGACTCTCCGGGCTTGCCTATGGCGATCAGTGAAGGTTTAAAGACTTTAGCCAGCAGTACTTCTGCCGTGTCGATTAAGGAGGTGTCGCTTGTAACGGCGAATTTCTTATCCAGGCTGAATCCACGTAAGTAGAGGGTATAATCCTTGAGCTCCAGAAAATCTTCAATCGGCACGGCCTCTGCTGAGGTCATTTTGAGTAAAACATACAGCCTGGCAGCCACCAAAAGGCCTATCGTGAGCGTGATTTCTGCTACCCATTTAAAGCGCCGCCCATTTTCGACCGAATCGTAGAGGATAAATGAGAAGATAGCTACGGTGACAATAACCGTAGCGATGATTCCAAGAATATATAAGCGTCTATTTGATTTCATGCGCTCTTGAGCCTACTAGCCTAAACGATAATGTAGGGCATACTCCTTGCCTTTCTTACTCTTGAGTTTTTACCACTTTTAGCACCTGTTCACCAACCCTAAGAAGGTATACATTATCCGGCAGTTGGGAGATGTCCACCTCATGGCGGTTGGAATTAATCGTTCCTTCCATGATACGTATGCCGACTAACGAGTACAGTTCAAAATCAACAGGGCTGGTAATATTTGATTCAATGGTGATCAAAGAATGACCAGGATTAGGATAAACAGAAATGGTATTGAGGCTATTAATATCGGAAGTCGAAACGATATCCGTACAATTACCAGGCAGGTTGTTATCCATCCAGTTCAATCGATTGGTAATCCAGGATTTTAATACTTGGATTTCTTCCGGATAGGATTGAGGAATGGGTTCTGGTTCAATCCAGATCGGTTCACCAATGAAGTCATCCCAAAGTGTAAAGTTACGGTCAATGGCTCCGGCTATCAAATCCACGTGCGTATCGATCCAGCTGTTGATGTTATCAGCACGAAGAAAGCTGTTTCTGAATTGGATCCACCGGCACTGTAATCTATTTTGAAATAGCGTGTCTTGCATCATGCTTTGCCACCACATGGGCATACTCTCCAGATCTTCACAGCCATCCTGGTTTTGTAGATAAGTCCAACCCGTAAAGTCGTTGCTGGAGCAGACCGTAGACACCCCATAGGTTTGATCGAAATCCCAGATAGGGCCGGCCGCGAGTTTACCACCATCGCTATCTCGGTCTTTATGGATATAAGAGCTCAGCTTATACCCATCGGAGTTTTTGGTGAACTCATTGATAAGCAGAAAGTCGACAAAGGAATTTAGATTGATGTAATCAGAATAACGCAATCCCTGCTCATTAGTATAGTCAGGAGAAAAAACGGCATCTTCAAAATCATTCATCCAGTTTTCAATGTACTGGGCTTGCTCGGCTTGTATATTATCCGCTTTCGGATAATACCATTGAAAGGTCATCGGTATGCCGCCTTGTGAATCATAGGCAGATTCAAATCCGTCGTCATCGTCAAAATCTTCCAACCAATCAATTCTCAAAATGTAACCCCCGGTCACTGCATCTCCGCTTAAATCGTCCTCGTCCAGTTTGGCAATATCAACGCGATCATCATCCCGTTTGATTCTTTCGGTTAGGATGTACAACCCACGGTATTCATCATTGACAATGAGCTCCACATATCTCCACTTGGCTGCGTAGTGCCCCATTTGTTGGAAGAAATAAAAACTCATGGGTATTCTTAGCTGCGACTTGTCGATTACCATGGCGTGTAGTATCCAGTCTTCCTCTGCTCCCATGCCGAATAGATTGACGGAAAGGTCTTCGTTGTCGGCGTCTCGCAATTCTAGGGAGTAAGTTTTCTTATCAAACCCTTGCGTAGAGTTCCCTCTAGTTTCGATACCAATCCTGCCATCGTAATAATTGAATGGATCATTCACATTATTGGTGATGCCCTCCCCATTAAAAATGATACTCATGGTGCCATCTATTTTGGGCTCATCAGGAATCTCCTCATCGTCGGTGTTGACCACGATAATGGGGAGGTTGGTACTCGTTAATATTTGTGCAGACAGTTGGGTTGCTAGCAAAAGAGATAAGCTAAATAAGATACTTATCCTGGCCTTTGTGAAGAGTGTATCTTGTATTGTCATGAGCTTTTTTGCCTTTTCAGGATTTTGACAATCCTATTGTTTATGATTTCTGACAAGTTCCAATTGTACAGTTTAGGATCGGTTGTGCTGTAGAACTGAACAAGAACAGCATCAAGGTCTTTGTGATATTTTGCGAAACTCTGGTAGCCCGGAACCCAGCCAGCATGTTCATACTGATAAATGGAGGAATATATTTCTTGTTCTCCCTTTTCAAATAATGAACCTTCGTTCAATGCCCTTAAGAAAGTACCCACGTCTTCTGCTGTGGCCAACATGCCATGTTCGTCGGCCTTTAAATCAAAGGGATGCCCTACGTGATAGCCGCTCATTACATGCTCCATATTCACCTCACTTAGTGAAGCGAAAGTGTTTTTAAGATTTAGCGGAGTTAGAATTTCCTCCTGAATGAATAGAAAGTTACCATAACCCAATTCATCATCCATGATCTTATTGATCAGTAGGTAATTTGTGTTACAATATTCGTAGTCCTCTCCGGGTTTGAAATTAGCTGGTTTGTCGAGAATCAATGCTAGGCTTTCCTCATAACTTTCTGTTGGAGCTGCCCAAAAATCTGGGGTGTCTGTAAAATTGGGGATGCCGCTTCTATGCTGGATCATCAACCTCAAAGTGATTTGGTCGGAGTGTTCGATTCTTCCCACCAGTTCCGGTAAATAATCCGCGATTGTTTTATCTAGAGAAAGCCGCCCATCACTTACCAATTTTGTGACAGCTACCGCATCGTATAGCTTGCTGATGCTGGCAATCTTAAATAGCGCATGAGGGTTGGCTGGCGTCTTAGCTTCCCTATCGTGCCAGCCGGAAGCAAAATACTGAGGTGGTTTAGTGGCTTGGTCTACATAAACAACCATTCCGTCAAATCCATGGCCAATGGCCTCATCTAACTGTTCTTGAACCGTATCCGGTAATGGAAGAATCCACGCCTTTACCAAAAGCCAAGGCACAAAGAACAAAGAGGATATTGATGCAACTATAAACGCAATTCTCAGAATTCGTTTTGTTCTTTCCTTGGTCATAATACTTCAGTTGGTGATTTTTCTAATTGTTCATAGCGCTGGCTAGTGCGATGTACACGCCCCTCTACACCGCTGACCAATTAACAAACCCCAGATCAAGTACAGCACCAAATATATATGATTGAGTGGAATGCACCTCCGGGTGGGGTAGTCGCACAAGCTTTGTTGGCTGGAGAATAAATTCAAAAGCTAATTCTTCCAGACGCTTACCATCTAAGGTGGCATTGAAGTCGCCGTGCCCTACGCCGATTAGGGTATCCAGTTTCATACTCACTCCGATGGATTCATAGATGTCTCTTGTAGCTCTAGCGCACTGTCGAAGGGAACGGTAAAATCTGTGGTACAAAATCCACCTCATAAGTGGCCATTTGTTTCACCACTGGGACGGCTGCTTGTGGATTCGTTGTAATGTCGTCCTCTTCACTGCAAGACACAAAGAAAAACTGTAGTTTACCCTACGCCAAGAGTTCCTGAATTTCTGCTTCCTTAATCTCGTACTTCATGGCCTTGATTTTACCCTCGCTGACATAGAGTCCTCGCTTGTTAAATTTGTCATCAAACGCGGCATCGTACAAACTCTTGGCGCCTTGTTCTGGAGATTTAAAAAATAGGTTCCTAATGGGACGCAACCAGAACGGCATACCATCGCCAGCGGTCATTTTAGTTTTTATGGCACCCGGATTTACGCTGACAAAACGCACCTTTTCCCATGTTGCACTTAGATGATTCATCAAAAGCACCAAAATGAGTTTTGAATCCATATAAGACCCCAAGAGCTTGGTGAACTTTTGTGGCTTTTTGAAGGTGGGAATGTCAATGGATTTTTTCGAATTTAAACCAGCTGTTGCCGTGCTGACAACAAATGGGTTTTCTGCTTTATCCAGCAGGGGTTGAAGGGCCTTGGTTAGTAGATACGGACTTATACCATTTACTTCAAGCTGGAGTTCATTTCCGTAGTCTGAATAATACAGTTTATCTAGCAGTAAGCCCGCATTGTTAAACAGGCCATCAATTACCTGCCAGGAGGAATTGATTTGCTGGGCTACGGTTTCTATTTGATCCCGTTTGCTCAGATCGGCTACAAATACTTCGACGGCATTGTTGTTTGGAAACAAGGCTTGCGTTGTTTCTTTTCTGGCTTCACTCCGGACGATCAACCCTATTCGATGTCCTTCTGTTAGTAATTTCTTAGTTAGCTCAAGGCCTATTCCGGTATGGCCACCGGTGATTATGTAATTCATCTTGATTTCTTCTGTATTGATACTTTTGTAAAGGTCAGGTTTTCGCAGCCCATATGCATTAATGGAGATTAAGATATTTTCTATTTAGGGCTTGTGTACAACTTGGTGTGCCGATGGTAGTAAGTTGAGATCGCCTGTTTGTACTTACCCAACTGGGCTTTTCCTCTACTCCGTGGTTTTCGTGAGTTTTCAATATTCAAACCGCGCTGGTGTTGTTCCAATTGAATGACAATTGGAACGAGGAAAACGTGACAATTTGCATAAAGATTATTTTCAGAACAGTGTTCCTATGCATACTTGATCAAGGTCTAATCTTGGCGTAAATATCAATACTCACATACCGACCATTCTTGATTTCACAGTCTCGCATAGTGCCCTCGTACTCAAAGTTAAGTTTAGCCATGGCGCGCTGGCAGTTATGATTATCAGACTCGACAAAGCCTTCGATGCGGTGGATCCCCAAATGCTCAAAGCCGTAATCGCAAATTAAAGGCATGACTTCGGTCATGATTCCTTTTCCCCAGTATTCGGGCAGTAACCAAAGCCCGATTTCTGCTTTTCGGTGCTCTTTTGAGAGGTCATTCAGGCCACCCGCACCATAAAATTCCTGATTATCAGGTGAGCAGATGGCCCACCAGCATTGTTGTGGGCCTTCGTACCAGGTCATTTGTTCTTGGGTGGCTTCTAGACTGTCGTAGTTTACGCCGTAGTGCTTTATTACGAGCGGGTGGGAAAGCCCGCGGTAGATGTGGTGTAGATCTGAGGCTACAATTGGCCGGAGGAGGAGGCGTTGGGTTTTGATGGAATCGGGAGCTTTTTGCATGGAGGGAGGTTTTTATCGGAGGGGAAGACGATTGTTCACCAATTTTAGTTTAACCGCCGCCTTCTTCTCACCAGAAACCGTATTCCGTAAAACAGCCCCAATAGAATGGTGAGAAGCAGAGCACCCAAGATAATGTACAGCTTGGTCAAATCAGGTCCGAAGAGCATGTACAGTGTCAATTCGCCACCAAGGCGCTCGCCGTATTCAGAGTTAGTAAAGAGCACATACCCCCATCCTTTTTTGGGGTCAACGGAAAACCAGGAGGTGAAGCCGTAGTTATTGCCACCGTGCGTGAAAAGATTCGTGAGTGGGAGGCGAGGCTTGAAGAAACCTAAGGTATAATCAACTTTGATAGAATTGAATTCACTGACAAAAGAATGCGGCTTAAACATTTCTTCGTAGCTCGCTTGCTCAAGCCCTTTTCCTTCCATTAAGGCAATGAGCCACTTGGAAAAATCCAAAGACTCCGAATGAATGGATGCGGGAGCTCTAAATTGGTAGCGGTATAGGCTATCGACGTCCTTTTCTGGACTTACCCACTCGCCATTCTTATCGTAGGGCTCGGCTTTGTATTGCTTGCTGTAATCATCTTGGATAAATACGGTATGATCTAATCCTAGGGGAGCGGCCACCTTAGCTTGGAACTGTTGTTCCAGGCCTTCCCAAGTAGTGTCGTCCAGATGTTTGAGGACTTTGGACAGATACATGTATCCCTCTCCAGAGTAAAGGAATTCGCTACCTGGCTCAAACTCGATGGTCAGCTGATTATCCGAGCGATCCGTTCGCCAATTGGGGAATCCACTGCGATGGCTGAGTACCATACGAGCGGTTATTTTCTTGTAGCGTTCATCGTGAGCAATATCGGGGTAGGGAAGGTAAGTGTAGAGCGGGGTGTCCAAATCCAGCAAGCCTTCTTCCACATACTTCATGGCAAAAAATGCAAAGACAGATTTAGACATTGATGCCGCCTCAAAAATGGTCTGCTCGGTAACGGGAAGGCTATCCTGAAGGTTGGCGTAACCAATGGTGCGGTGGTGAACGACCTCACCATCGTTGATAAATGCGATCGACATTCCCGGAATATTCAAGTCTTTCATTTGTGCTTCCAGGTGCTGATCAATAGTGCTCTTGGGAATGTCAAAACCAAAGTAGCTGTCGATCGCTTCGCTGTTGTCAGAACAGCTTTGGAGTAGTAGAAGGAGCGTAAAAAATAAGAGTAGGTTTTTCATCTAAACGCTTTTCTATACCGAAGCCGAAGTGGTTTGGCGAGGCCCACCCCGCAGGAGCAGCGCAGCTAAACTACTTCGTAAGCGGTATATGTGTGCTAAGGCCGAGAGGTGATGAAGGCATTTCTCACAACCGGCAGCGTTTAGACAAAAAGACCATTCGAAAGGTTACACGGTTGCCTATTTCCCCAAACGATAAGATAAAGTTAACCTTAGCCGTCTTCGACTCCAGCGATAATCGTCTTCTTGAAAAAAGGTGTCAGTAAAGGTAGTGCCGCGTGAGATACGTGAATTGAACAGATCGAAAACATTTAGGGTAAGCGTCCCTTTCTTATGAAAGACCTTTTGACTGATCGAGCAATTCAGAAAGGCTTGTGCCAACCGACTTCCTTGTGGCCGTTCAAAGGGCGCCCGGTAATTAAACTGCAGTTGGATATCGGTTTGCTTAGCAATTGTTATTCTGGAGTTGAGTCTGCCCCGGGTAGTATAGGTGTCTGAGGTGTATTGCGGGTTTAAGGCTGCTCCGTTAATGACGGCCCGATAAAAGTAGGCGGTACCATTTAGCTTGAGCCAATCCTGGTGATTGAAGGAGAAATTAAATTCAAAGCCTAAATCTTCTTTAAACGCTAAATTCTCGGGGCGTCGGTAGGTAATGGGGTGTGGATCACCGAGGGTGACTTGAAAGATCACTCCCTCTATAACATCTGCTGTACGGCGGTAGAAAATAGAGGAGGTGAGGGTGCCTTTCTCTCCTTGCCAGATATACCCCAGCTCGTGCATGTTGGTAAACTCCGGTCGCAAATCAGGATTCCCTTGGTGCCTGCTACGGGCACTGGTGAAGGAAGGGAAGGGATTGAGCCAACGGAAGCGAGGGCGCGTTACTCTACGGCTGAAGCTGAGTTGGAGGGCATTTTTTTCGGAGAATTCGTACGTCAGATGCGCACTGGGGAATAAGTTGAGATTCCTTCTACTTGAGGGTAAGGAGGTGGTAATGTGAGCGTATTCCAGGCGCGTTCCAAGTTGAAAGGAAAGAGCGTCCAGTTTGCCGGCGTAGATAGCATAAGCTGCCTGAATGCTTTCTGTATACCGGTACTCACTATCCAGGCCTTCAAAGACTTGCCATTGGGTATTTTGCAGTTCTTGTGCCAGGTAGTCATTAGAGAGTTCGCGGTAGGAGGATTGTGCTCCGAGCTCCAGTTTTTCATCCTTCTTCAAGGGGAGTTGATAATCCAGCTTGGCATTCCATTGGTAGTTGCCTTCATGCACGTTTGTCCACTGTTCTACGTCCGCTAAGGGCTGGATGGAAGCATCAGTTGAGAAATAGCGTTCCAGGTAGGTGGATCGTTCAATAAGCTGACTATTCTGAAGCTGGAAGTCAGCTGTCAGGTGATGTTCTTTCTGATTGAATACCCTTTTGTAGCTCAGGTTGAATTCCTGATACTGATCGGTAGATTCTTCCTTCTCGGTACGCGTACTACCTCCCAGTTCATAGTCCAAATTTTGCCAGAAATCCCAAAAGTCAATCACAACTTCATCGTCTCCGTGGGTTTTGCGGTAGAGTAGGGAAGTGTTGAGGGTAGTCTTGGCATCGATGAAGTACTCTGCGCCAATTCGCAGACTCGCCAAGCGGCCTTTCAGAAGATGTTCTCGCTCCGACCTGAGGATATCGGTCGAATCCGAGCTGTGGTAAACTTCTCGATAGAGCGATCCATCACCCACATTTTGCCACCTACTGGCGGTGAGTTGAGTGAACAGATTCAACTTGTTTTTCCGGAAATTGAGATTGAGCGACGACGCCAAAGATTCCGGATGACCGATGGTGTTGTTGAAGGTGCCATTCAGGCCCTCGTCCTTGTTCTTTTTTAGAATGATATTGATAATTCCCGCAGTACCCTCAGCATTGTAACGGGCCGAGGGGTTGGTGATGACTTCTACCTTTTCGATCATATCCGCGGAAAGACTCCTTAAGCCATCATTGCCAAGTAAACCTGACGGTTTCCCATCTATCAGAATCAGGACGCCTTCACTACCTCGCAGGCTAATATTACCCTCCATATCTACCGAAACACTGGGTACATTGTTTAGTACATCCGCAGCACTGCCGCCCATGCTAGCTAGGTCTTTTCCGACATTGAAAACGCGCTTATCCAAGGATAACTCAACAAAACTCCGTTCCGCCCGAACTTCTACGGTAGATAGTAAATGGGCATCGGATTTGAGTGGAATAGAACCGAGATCGATTGTTGCCCCATCAGCTGTGAGCTCCACATCGGAAATGATCTCCGATTGATATCCCAGGTAAGCGCATTCCAGGTAATAGCTTCCCGGAGGAAGTACTAAAGAGAAGGTGCCACTGGTATCGACCATCATACCTTCTACCATCGTGCTATCTGCCTGTGAGAAAATGGAAACGGTGGCATACTCCAGTGTACGATCACTATCAGTAGCCACTATTTGTCCACGGATGATCCCTTTTTCTGGGGGTTGGGCGAATAAGTGTAGGGGTAGGAGCAGGTAGAAGAAAGAAATCAGTGGGAGTTTAAATCTGGCTTTCATGCGTTGCAAATTCCAGTGGGTATAATAATTTAGCAACGCAATTATACCTAATATTCTTAGGTATTAAATAAAATGCATAAAAAGCTTAGGTATTTAAGCTGAATAACAAAAATAAACCTTAAATTACGGTAGTAGCTCTGATGCTTTTAACGCGATAACTCCTAAACTTACTATCACTGATGAAAAGCGCCTTGTATAATTCTCTCCCGCTTCTTTTACTATTTGGCTTATTAATAAATAGCTGTACCATTGACAATGAAATTTATGATGAAGCTGCCCAAATGATTTTACAAAATTACGGAGGAGAATTGGCCTACGGAGAAGGGTTCGGGGCTGGAGTGGGGAACAAAGGGAGTACATACAAGTATTTAAGTGTAGAGTTAAGCGAAAGCCCGCTATTGAACTACGGTATTTCTCCTGGTTTAGTGATGACGCATATAACAGCGGAATTTGCCAAAGGAGCTCCAGACGATCTTGTTGAGATACAAGTTGAATTAAATTCGCTTCCTTCAGAAGACGGACCAATGGACTTCTCTCTAACAACTGCACTTGAAGAAGCCAAGCTTATAAATGAGAAAGAAGAAATATTGCACCGTTGTATCGATAAAATTGCCTTAAATGACATTTCTGAATTAACGACCTTATTTACTGATCAATACAATGAGTGGTTTGCCAATAATGATGGAGAGCAAGTCGTTCGTGGCATCAATACTATGATCGGAGACTATGGTGGGAGTCTATTTCGGGGTTATGATATAATGCGTGTAGATTCAATACCCGACAAGGACTTCATTCTGATCAGTGGACTAATGCTCGGAACGACCGCAAATGCCAATATTGGTGTCATTATTGATCCAGCCTTGTCCCTCGATCATAGTATAGTAGCCATTCGTTACTAGCAGATTGAATTTATTCCACAATTAGATTTTGCTGTTCTACGATAAAGTCAAAGGCTAATTCTTCCAGACTTTTGCCATCAAGCGTAGCGTTAAAATCACCGTGGCCCACACCGATTAAAGTATCCAGTTTCATAATTACGCCAATGGATTCATAGATGTCTTGTAGCTCCAAGGCACTGGTAAATGGCACTGTAGGATCTGCTGTACCATGCGCTTTGTAGAGAACTGGATCGTTGCTGTCAAAGAGGTCTATTCCGTAGATGGCTTCAAAGGCATCGGTTACCCCTTCACCACCCCAGAAGTCAATGACAGTTTGAATTTTATAGGCCTGATCTAAATTGGTCGTAGGAAGTGTTGGATCTTGAGCAGCACTTATTTCCGCAGTAAAATCATCGGCATTTGAAACAGCGAGTGCTTTTGCAGTATTTGCCCCGGCGGAGGCACCACCAACTGTTATGTAATCTTCATTAATGTTGTATGCATCCTTGTTCGCCATAATCCAGCGTAGGGCGGCTTTAGCATCGCGTTGGGCGGGATACATAGCGTTAAAGGACCCCACATATTCGGCGGGTAAGGAGGTGGAAAAATCAGCCCATTCGGTAGGTACTGTTCCTAAATCATCCAATAAGCGATAATCAATGGAAGCAAATACCCAACCCCTTGATGCGTAGTAATCCGCGATATTTCTGATGGCCCATTGTTGCTTAGAACCATTGGCAAACGCGCCACCGTGGATAAACATAAACAGCGGCCGATTTTCGACCTGGTTCACAGGACTGTATATATCCAATTTTAGGGGAATAGCTGCTGAGTTGGTGCTGTTTAAGCTTTCGTGGCTTAGCCCTTCGGCATAGATAAGGTCGTCCTCAAAATTCACTTCGTAAGTGGCCGTTTGTTGGATTACGGGCACACTGTCCAAAGGATTATTTATAGGGTTATCATCTTTACTACAGGCTGTTAAGAGCAGCATTGCTACCGCAAATGGGATTAGTATACTTTTCATATTGGCTTCTTTCTAACACTTTGACTTTTCTGCTCATAAAGAGTTTAATTGGATGGCTAAGAATGCGAAGTATTGGCACCACTCCTATTCCTCATATCCACACTGAAATACAGCAGTTGATAAAGCATGAAGAGCGCAATAACTACCACCGTGGAGGGGAGTATGCTCTGGAGTTCGATCGCCTCTTGTGGAGAACTATAAAGCAGCCTGTACAGCAGAGAAATAACTAACGCCATTGCTGTGATGAGACTGACCCGAAGGCCAATTCTGGCTTTTTGCCTGCTTTGTTGAATCAATTGGTCGTAGTATTCCAAACTATTGATTTCTCGAATGATCGTTTCCTCCAACTGCGGGTCTACCTCCATCTTCAGTTGCGTCTGTTGGAGTATGTCCTTGATCTGTTCTTCGGTTAGCTTCATGTTAGAATCAGTGCGATGATTTGAAAATAGCGGCAAAATTCTTCCGAGCTCGATACAGCAATACTTTGATGTTACTGGCAGAAAAACCAGTGATCGTCTTTATTTCTGCTATCGAATATTCCTGTAAGTAGTAGAGCTCGAGCATTAGACCTTCCTTGGGCTTCATAGCGGCAAGTGCCAGGTTGATTTGCTTCCGTTTCTCTTTGAGCTCAAGCGCATCCAGTGCTCCGTTATTCGTCCGTAGGGATACTGTATGGTCTGCAGTGATTGGAACGGTACGTTGCTCTAATTTGCTTTTTCTGTTGATTTTGATCGCTTCGTTTACTACAATTCGATAGAACCAAGTTGAAAATTGAGCTTCCTGCTTAAAGCTACGCAGGCTCTTAAAGGCCTGGACAAAGGCATTCTGGACGATATGCTTAGCTCGCACTTCATCTGGCACCATACTGAATGCTATCCGGGTAGCCATTATCTGATAGGTGGTGATGAAATACCTGAAGGCATCCTTATCACCCGCTAGTACCCTGTTGATGTGTTGGCGATCTAATTCCTTGCTCACTTGGTGATCCTGGAATTAATGACGTAGCTCAAGATTAATCCAATTCCACCTGAAATAAGCAGGCAAGTAGGAAGCGCAATGTATTCTGGCACATTACTGTTTTGCGTAACCAGGTAGGCGATCAAAAAACCAATTCCTAGAAAGCTCAGAAATAAGCCTAAGTTCAGAAGAGGTTTAAAGTTGCTTATTTGGTCAGCATCAGCAATTCCGTGTTCAATTCGCGCCATGTTTTCCAGGTGTTTACTTCTGATAATGTAATAGATCGTGAGGGTAAAGGCTGCGATTAGCAAGGAGAATACAATTCCAGGACCAATCATAAGTTTGCGGTTTTAGTAGAAGTGAAGTAATTCAGTGATGACAGACTTTGCAGTGTGCATCGGCCTGTTACATCCATTAGATATTTGCTACAGCTTCTTGGTTACAAAATGCCACAACGGATTTGTACAGCCTTGTAACCAGTTTCCAATACGAAGCATCTAATGGGCAATTAATCATAAATAATTTTGCCGATGAGATACCTTCTCTTGTTTTGCTTCCTGCTACTCACTAGCTGGGTTTTTACTCAGGAGTACGATTTTACTAAAATTGACCAGTTACTACATGAAGTCGACGCCACAGGTCCCGGTGTCATTATCGGAGTTGTGAAAGATCAGCAACTGCTCTACACTGCTAGTAAGGGTATGGCCAATTTAGATTACAATATCCCGCTACACCCGGCCTCCAACTTTCGTTTGTCTTCTACTTCCAAACAATTTACAGCAGCCTGTATTCTTCATTTGGTGGATAAAGGTCAGCTTTCGTTGAGCGATGCTTTATCTAAGTTCTTTCCAGAATTTTCTCCCAAGCTCGGTGCGGTAACGGTTCAGCAACTACTGAATCATACTTCGGGCATACGCGATTATATGTCACTGCTCATGATTCAAGGATCCCGGCAGATGGACTTCTTCAATAGTTTTATTGGGGAGGACGGCGATATCATGGACTTGCTGCTGCGGCAGGAGGATTTGTCTTTTGCAAGTGGAGCGCAACACAGCTATTCGAACACCAATTATTGGTTGCTCGGACAGATTGTACAGCAGGTTTCCAATAAATCACTGGGGAAATACGCGCAAGAAAACATCTTTGGCCCTTTGGGTATGGCCAATAGCTCCTTCACGGAAATCTCAGGAGTAGTGATTCCTCAACGGGTTGCTGGTTATGTGAGTCCCTGCCCGGAGTGTCCGCGCATGGAATACCGATTTCAACCCGTAAGTGTGGGCGATGGTGGGGTGGTCTCCAGCATTCAGGATTTATTGCTGTGGGAGCGAGAATTTCACGAGCATCGCGTT
Organism: Bacteroidota bacterium; assembly: GCA_039816955.1. Taxonomy (GTDB): domain Bacteria; phylum Bacteroidota; class Bacteroidia; order Chitinophagales; family Saprospiraceae; genus Lewinella. The sequence goes on along the minus strand of JBCBWU010000116.1, from coordinate 4,966 downwards.
TTGTCGGATCAATGTTGGGAAAATATGCTGACCAAAGGAAGACTTAACAATGGGGAAGAAATTTCTTATGCCGCTGGCTTGATCATTAGCACTTTTAATGATCAGAAAGTGGTAAAGCATAGTGGACAGAATCCTGGGTTCACTTCCGAAATTTTACGCTTTCCCGATCATCAAATCTCCGTCATTGTCCTTGGGAATCAAAACTGGTATGATGTGCGCAGGTACGCTAATGAGGCCGCAGCCATCTTTTTCCCATCTGAGACCGAAACGCCTGAAGTCTTGGATACTGCTCAACCCACAGCAGCTCATCTAACAACTGCTGAACTGGAACGCTTTGGCGGCGATTATCATTTCTTGGAAACCAATGAATATAGAACAGTGGAACTCAATGGTTCAACGCTTTCCTACCTCAGAAATAATGGCCCAACGAGCACACTTATCCCGATCTCTAAAAATGTCTTAGTCTTTGGGGATCGACCCCATATCCAGCTGGTATTCACCTTCAAAGAAGATGGTAGCAAACAGATTGAGTGGATAGACCCCGCTATGGGAAACCTGCACGCGGATACCTATCAAAAAGTAAGCCTTACAGCGTCAGAAAAAGCAGCCTATGCCTCTTCGTATGAGAGCTCAGAACTGAGTCAAACCTTTGATGTTAGATTGGCCGAAGGGCAACTAGTATTGTTTATGCTCGAACACCAAATTCCCCTGGAGCCCACCAGCAAGGATGAGTTTATGGCTATGGGGATGTTCACGCTTAAATTTATAAGGGACCATGCAGGCCATATCACCGGCTTTAGAATGGACGCCCCCCGAGCGGAGAACATTCTCTTTCGGAAAAGCTAGGGCTTGGCGTTTCAATGGAAGCTCTTGTTAGCATTAGGGGGACAAACAGAAACGCTCCACTGTCTTGAAATCAGTGGAGCATTTCGTAATAGACGGGTTACGATTGATTACAGTCGATCCTCGTACTCCTTAAGCTTTTCCCAGATGCCGAAAAACTCGTCTACGCCCTCTTGGCTATTAAGGTCAGTATTAATCATCAGGAAGCGGCCGATCTTCTTTTCTTTATCAAAGAACATGAAAGAAGCTACACCAGGGTCTCCGCCCGTGTGACCAATGTAGGTTTCGGCAGCAAAGCCAATGAATACACCAAAATCGTATTCGTCATTGTACGTCCATTCGGCGTCTCGTTCTTCAAACTGGCTATCGTTCATTTGCTGGGTGTAAAAGGCCTCATAGCCTTCCGGACTCAGTATTGTACCCTTTCCTGCATAACCTCTGATCAACTCCTGGAGGTACAAGGCAAAGTCAGCACTTGAGGTGCGCATGCCACCATCGGGGTAAGTCACCAAGTAGTAGAAGGGTAATTCTGTGATAGAGTCGGAATACAGGGTGCTGTGCTGGTCAAAATCAATCTTGTCATACGACCAGCCCGAAGATGCCATTCCTAGCGGAAGCAGGATATGCTGGCGGGTAAAGTTGGCAAAGTTCTCTCCCGTGGCGTATTCCAGTACCTGCACACCTTCACTCCCTCTAAGGTTTATGTTGCCTTCCATATCGACCGCAACACTAGGGACATTGTTAAGTATATCCGCTGCGGAGAAAACAGAAACGGTGGCATACTCCAGTGCTTGATCCGCATCAGCGGCCACTATTTGTCCACGGATGGTTCCCATATTAGGGGACTGAGCGCCCAACTGTAGCAGTAGGCCTAAGAGGAAGAAAAACGTCAGAGAGTGTTTAATTCTGGCTTTCATGCGGTGCTGGTTCAAACAGTGGTGAGTGATTTTGCAGCGCAATTACACCTAATAATCTTATGTATCAAATGGAATGCCTAAGAAAATTATGCATTAAGGATGAAAAACAGGAATAATCCTTAGATTACGGTAGTATTTCTTTTGCTTTGAAAACTTTACAACCTAAAGCGACTACTTATGAAAAACGCCCTGTACAATTCTATGGCTCTTCTTTTATTGCTTGGCTTATTAATAACTGGCTGTACCAGTGACAATGACCGGTATGATGAAGCGGCACAATTGATTCTAGAGAATTACGGGGGTGAGTTGGCCTACGGAGAAGGAATGGGTGTTGGCGTAGGAAACAAGGGGAACAAATACAAGTATTTGAGCGTGGAATTAAGCGAAAGCCCCCTATTAAACTATGGTATTTCTCCTGGTTTGGTAATGACTCATATAACGGCGGAATTTGCAAAAGGAGCTCCGGACGATATCCATGAAATACAAGTTGAATTAAGTCAGCTCCCTTCAGAAGATGGACCAATGGACTTTTCTATGACTACTGCGCTTGATGAGGCGAAACTTGTAAATCAGAAAGAAGAAATTTTACACCGTTGCCTCGACAAAATTGGAGCAAATGATATTCCCGAATTGACTGCACTTTTTACGGATGAATTTCGGGAGGCGTTTATGAGTAATGAAGGAGAGGAGGTTGTGCAAGGAATCAATGCTATGATTGGAGACTACAGTGGGAGCATGTTTAGAGGCTATGATATTGTAAGCACCGATTCTTTGCCCGACAAGGATCTTATCCTTATCAGAGGGCTAATGCTTGGCACAACTGCCAATGCTAGTATTGGCATCGTCATTGACCCAGAACTGTCAGCGGATCAGAGTATAGTGACCATTCAGTATTAAGGTTGCAAGTTGAAAAGGATGCAGTTTAGTTGTCTATAATAAAATCCGCTAATTGGGATATTTCATCCGAAGGTTTATAACATCAACTACTTCAGCTTTGTCAGATATTTTTCCACAATATGAATAGAACAGAATCCAGAGGATTGTTTCGAATTGCTCTTGTGTTGCTTTTAGTGGCGGGTATTCGGTTACAGGTATGTGCTCAATTGGAAGAGGTCGAAATTTCTCCAGATTGGGTGATGAAATTGTCTAACTATAGAAACGCACTACTGAATGATGAGGTAGCTAGTTTAGATGAGTTAGGAGGATTATTAAGTAAGTGGGACGCTTTAGGTGCAAATAAACAAGAGCAAATTGATTTTACCTACAATGTATTAAAGGTACGTGCAGTAGACGGATGGTCCTTTCGCTTAATCAAGAAAAAAGCACTACTACATCAACCAGGGATTATTGCCGATTCTTTTTCAGAAGCTGATCTGCGTATAATAGAGGCCCATCCTGATTTATTAGATATGGTATTTCTTGGAGTATTAGAATGGAAATATCCCTTTGCAATTGATAGAGAGGCAGCGTTTTTTAGAGCGTTAGGTGCTTATGAGATTAGTGGAGGAGAGAGAATTGGGGAAATTGGTTCAGGTACTGGCGTTTTTAGTCTAATGCTCAAACTACTTTACCCAGATATAACGTTGCACGTTAATGAATTGGACCGTGACTTTGTAAAGTACATCACCCTCAAATTTGAAAATGGAATTGGCGACCTGGAAAATAGCGGTGTGGAAACGATCAAAGGGCGTCGAGAATCGACTAATTTGGAGGGCTATGAATTAGATAAAATCATTCTCAGAAATACACTGCATCACTTTGGTGACCAAGATGAAATGCTAGAGTCGATTAAACGTTCCTTGAAACCAGGAGGAGAGTTGTTCGTTTGGGAGTCAATAGTGGAGCTAGACATTGATGATAATATCTGTAAGCACGCCTTGACGCGGGAAGCAATTAAAGATATATTTGAAGATAGTGCGTTTGAATTATTAGGAGAGAGGGATTTTGAGGAGTCGGTTCTGTTTAAGCTTAGGAGAAAATGAACTAGGAGTGTAGCTGGCTTGGGTGGTGTAATCAGCCTTACTCCTCGGCATCCCTATAACGCTTCAATTTGGGCCTGGATGTTTTTACGCATAACTTAAAGAAGCTATGAGATTTGTTACCGTTATCTTATTACTACTTATTGCACACTTCTGTAAAAGCCAAAGCGATTACGAACTTCAAGATTTAGAGGATCAGGTTTCTGAAAGGATAGAAGAGGTAGGGAAATCATCCCTTCCTAGAAGAGCAAAAATTAAGAGGATACGAAGAAAAATTGACACTCTTTTGTCGATCTGTTCAATTAGAGAAGAGCAAGTACAGGCAAGGAACATTGAGACCAAATATCAACTTTGCCATCGAAAGGCGAACCTCTTAAGGTTAGCAGGGAAGCTGGAAGACTCTTATCATCATTTTCAAACAGCCTTAAAGATGTTTGATGATGATGAAATGAAAGAGAAGCAAGGCTACAATTTTGATGCGTCATCATATTATCATACAAAACGCTGGTTACTAATCAGGTTGGTAGAGGTGCATATGGAGATGAAGGGGGGGAGGCGCGCGGCCATACGTAAGTTGGTGGAACGCTATCGTGAAGAGAAAATAGTCTTATTTGATGTAGAGTCATTACCAGCTGATATTTTAAAGTTGAATGAGTATTACGAATATGTTGAAAAGAACTTTACCGAAGCGTTTATAAGTGAGTATTTGGAAGCCTACTATCAGCCATTGTCAATTTGGTCTTACCCTAGAAAACAAGAAGATTTACTTATGGATTATTTTCTCAAGAATTATAATAAAAATACGCTTAAGAACGAGTTAGAAAGACTATCTGAAGAGCTCATTTATGAAGCGGGGCATCTGGGGCATCGGCTTCAAATTGGGTTCACTTTCCTTGGAGTTGACCTCTGTATAAACCCGCCACGTGATTTGCCAGATTTTGATGAGGGAGTGAGTCAGAACATCTATCTGGCATTCGTTAGAACTTGGTTTTATGACCGTTTGAATAGATTCTTGGAAGAATGATTTGCATGGAATCAATGACGGCTGCGCCCATCTTAACTGTAATCAGATAAGGCTATTCAACAGTACTACGGACGGCCTTATAGAAATGTAAACGATATCCATAACTGTACATTCTATCTGCTAAAATGTGTATTCCGGCAGCTTTGACCCCTTTATTCCGGTCTATTGACCCCTCTGTTGACAACTCAGCGTATTTGCCTCAT
>JBCBWU010000115.1:0-23587 GCA_039816955.1 Bacteroidota bacterium | reverse complement strand
ATGATAACGAACCTCTACGGTAGATACGTCATTGAGTTGTGCTAATACTTCATTGGTAACTATCAGGGTTTACTGCTGAAAGAGGAGCGTCCTAATGCTTTGGGGCTTAACAAAGCTGAATTAGCTTTTGTGCGTGGAGACTTCAATGAAGTATTAGCACAACTCAATGACGTATCTACCGTAGAGGTTCGTTATCATATTCTAGTGAATACCCTCAAGATCAAGGCACTTTGGGAACTAGAAGAGCACAAGTCCGCTACCGCTGCTTTATTGGCCTTCAAGGTCTACCTTTCCCGCACCAAACGGATTGCGCCTCCCTTGAAAAAGGGTGCTCAAAACTTCTGCCAATTCCTGCACCGCATTTCGGTAGGTGGAACGGAGAGAAAACGTCTGGAAACCAAGGAAAAAATCCTCCAATCAAAGCTGCTCATCGATAAGCAGTGGGTACTGAAAACCTTCCAAAAAGCGAACCCAACATTGGTATAGTGCTCACCAATATTGTAGTTGGAATACATCAGAAAAACAGAAACATAATATCTCCGTGAAACCACCCCAATACCGTAAGTGTTGTGGGAAACCAGAGGTCGATCGGTGGCACAGTAAATGGACTAGACATAGGGGCATCCGGTACCGTCTCCGAAATCGGTTGGCTTGGTGCCGAGGGCGTAAAGGACAATGCTCTACCAATCACTAACAAGGCTAGCAATAAGAAAAGAAGGTTGCTCATCATGAAGCGGGAAGGAAAGACAAAGAGAGCTAAACGTAAAAACGGCTCATATCCCAATAACAGACCTAGCTTATGCAACAGGTTGAGTACATTAACCAATAGCAGTCCAAATAAAATCTTCCTATGCATGGTTTTAGAGGAGTTCTCAATCCCCTTGATTAAGCTTTTACTCTACCACAATATGCGGCACTTTACTCAAGTCCCAGTCAATAACCAAGCCCTTGGCCAAGCGGCGGGCAACAGCCGCTCCGTACAGGTGCTCCGCCAGGTAAAGCGCTGCCTCAAAAGACTTGGCCCCACCGGCTGAAGTGATGTACTTACCGTCGTGTACAAAGAGCACATCTTCCCGTATATCGTGATCGGGGAAGCGTTCGCGCATGGCGTCGATATCGCTAGGGAAGGTGGTACTCACCCGGTCTTTGAGTAGTCCGGCTTGTGCCAGTACAAAAGCACCATCGCAATGGCTGGTGATGAACTCCGCCTGGGCGGCCGTTTTTCTTACAAAATCGATCATGGCTTCGTCCTCCAGGTCAGTATCCAGGTGATGCTCTGCACTGGGGACGACCAGTATATCAATGGGAGGTAAACCCGCTTCCAGATAGTTGAAATGCGGCAATAGCTGTATACCTTCAAAAGTGGTAATGGGCGCTAGTGTATTGGCTACCAAGAAGGTATTCATTGCCTTGATGCTATCGCGAAAGATGGTGTGCTGAAAGATATCGTAGGGTGCAGTAAGCTCCGTATTGTAGACACCATCCATAATGAGGAAGGCCACATTATACCGCTCCTCTACTATTTCTGGTGGCGTAGCTTTGAGCGGAGTCGTTTTGGTGGTTGTTTCTTCAGGAGATGCTTCCGGTTCGGAACAGGCTAGCATAGTAAGACCTAGCAGTAGCACCGGAATGATATTGCGAAGGAAAAATTTCATAAGCTTGTTTTGTTGATTGCGCTATGGCTCAGACTATTCTTGCAGCTTGGCGCCGTAACTCAGGTCGCCGGCGTCTCCCAAGCCTGGTACAATATAGCTTTTGGCGGTCAACTCTTCGTCTAGTGCCCCCAGCCAGATATGGGTATTGGCAAAATGCCGGCGTAAATGATCCAGCCCTTGTTGAGCCGCAATTGCGCACACAAAATGGATAGACTTAGGCGTACCATGGCGCAGCAAGGCTTGAGTGGCCAGCACCATACTTGCTCCGGTAGCCAGCATTGGATCACTCACAATAAGCACTTTATCGTTGAGATCGGGGCAGCTCAGGTATTCTACCGCAATTTCAAAAGTGCCATCCTTATGGTGGCGGCGGTAGGCGGAAACAAAGGCGTTACCCGCATCATCAAACACGTTCAATAACCCCTGGTGCAAGGGTAGCCCCGCCCGTAAAATAGTGGCCAAGACAATTTCGTCAGCTGGAACTGGAGTTGTAGCTTCTCCCAACGGAGTGGAGACTATTTGATCTGCGAAGTTCAAGGTCTTACTAAGCTCAAAGCCAATACACTCCCCCACCCTTTCCATATTGCGCCGAAAGCGCATTCGATCGTTCTGCACGTTCACATCCCGCATCTCTGATATATAGCGGTTTACGATGGAAGGAGTAGACTCCAGCAGGTGTAGCATACGTAAGTAGTTTGCTCAAAGATAAAAGAAGGAGGGAATTGGAATTAGGATTAGAATGAGAATTAGAGTTAGAATGGGGGAAATGAAAGTGAAAATGGCAGTTAAAGTAAAAGTCAATAGCTGACCGGTTCGATCAAAATGGCAATCGCAATGGCAATTAAAATAAAGTTCTGCGAAATTAAGATAATAGTTTGTTGACAGCTTCTCTACTGTAACCATCATGGAACTCAACGTTATGGAAATAAAAAACGATGGTACGCTCTCCAATAATCTTATTACTTCTTTTCTGCTTTCTAAATACATGTTCAACTGATCGTGTTAGCATGTCAAATGAAGAGTATTCGTTTGTCAAAAAGATACTAGAGTCCGATTTTGACGAAGATATCTCAGATATCTACAGGCGAGCATATGGTTTACAGTACGGACTTTCTGAATTTCATCGATTTAAGCTGAAGTCGATAAGGCGCGGTGTTGATTCCATTGAAGCTTCAATAGAGAAATACGTAAAAGAGAGGGAGATCATGATTAAAGGAGCAAGGCCCGATCAGGAGAATAATTATGAACGAGTTATTAATCTAATTGAAAAAGAGCATGTAAGATTATCTGAGATATATTTTGAATTACTAGAAGAGCATTCAAAGACATTACATATCAATGATCAAGATATTAGTCAAATTACGAGCCAGGTTCAAAAGAGAAATAAAGAGTTAGAAATTGCCACAGATGAGCTGAAATTATTTTGTACGGAGCACTATGGAAGTCTATTAATTAGTTTCATTGATAGGCTATTCTTATTGAGTAAAAACCAGTTATTAGAACATTTTGAGCATCTAGTGTTCTCAAGTTCATATTGTGGTTTCGAAGTGTTTTATCCGGTAATCGTTAATAACGAGTACGACCCAAATATTATGTTAGGTGATTCACTAAAACTACGAGTTGGAGTAGGTTCATATTATAATACTATAGATCCAACAACTACGATTTTTTTAGTCAATGGCGATACAATTGAACTGGAAGATGCTGGCATTGGATACTATAATAAGCTGATGACAAAAGAAGGAAAGGAGGAGATAAAATTAGAATTTTGGATGGAAAACTACATCACAGGAGAGACTATGAACGGTGAATCAAAGTATATTGTAAGAGTGAATAAATGATTCTTCGCAGAACTTTGCGATCCCGACAAGCCTCCTATCGTCGGCTTACGTGGTAGTCCGAGTTGTGCAACAACCATCAAACATTCTAACCATCAAACCTCGACCAACGAAGCTTTAGCGAAGGTGGCCCAACCAACTCAACCAACCAGTGCCGAAGGCACAACTAAATTCACTAAATCAACCACTCAATCCACCATCCACTTCCCCAAAACCTCCCGTGCCTCCGCGGTCAGCGCTAAGCTACTGCCCGTCGCATCATCAACCTGAACGATGACACTTTCAGATGTAGCCACACACTGGTCATTTTGAAAAATATGTTGAGCCAAGCGGATGGAACTATTCCCGACTTTGGTAATTCCGGTTCCGATATCCACCTGACCGGGCCAGTTGATCTCACGCAGGAAGTTGAGCTGTAAGGAGGCGATGACAAAGCTTGCGCCTTCTGCCAGTATGGGAAAATCGGGATTGTAGATGATATTAACTCGACCAGTTTCCAAAAAGGTGGCAAAAACGGCATTGTTGACATGACCCTGGCGATCGGTATCCGAATAGCGAATCTTATCAGTCGCGTGCAAGGGAAAATCCTGGAGCGTTCTTTCTTTCATATTGGCGAGGGTTCTGTATCGTTTTAGTGTTATCCCCCCCCAAGACTGCTAGAACAAGGACTGATAGACGGACCACCATTCCTCATCCCAACCGAATAAGGGGGAGAAGCTGCTGTTGTGCCACAAAGTACAGAAAGATAAGCCTTCGCGTTTACAGTAGGACTGCATTTCTTGAAGGTAGACTTGAGCCTCGGCCGCCGCCATGCCCTGGTATTGTTTCAGTGTCACATCCATTACAGCAAAGGGGTGGACTCGAAGTGCTGTAGCTTCTTCTTTTTCGAGATCGTACCAATAGAAAGGCTCGCTTGTTCCGGCGCGGAAGCCAGGTTGTGCCGCGTACCCCATGCTATAATCCGCTTCAATACCCGCAGCTAATAATTGCCGGTAGGTATGGGGTAACGACAAGCGAAGGAAGTGCTGTCGGCTGCACTTAATGGGTTGTTGCAGGATGTTCTCCAAGCGTTGTTTTTCCATGGTAACACCGCTTGCATCCTGGCCCCGTTGATAAGAAGGATGTAATCCGATATCACTCCAATTGGCTACCTCCCTTACCAAGTCTTGGAACGCCGGCAAATCAGGATTGGGGTTGACATCAAACTTCGCACGATCTGCTACCAGCCAGAATACCATTGACCGCAAGTCATTTTTTTGGTGCAATTGTTCGAGCTGTGGAAAAGTGAAGTAGGGATCATCGGAGGCATTTAATTGCGCCCGCCTGCGGGCCTGCAGGTGCTCAGGGCCGGCCGTCAAGCGATCCATCCATGCTCTTACCCAACCGCGCCAACCACGATGGCAATACGCCCAGGGAATATCGATATCATAAGTGGGTAAAAAACGGTATTGACGATGCACTTGTGGCGCCTCCCAAGCAGGGTATTTGTTTTGAATGGTCGCACGCACCAATTTTGCCCACTCCCACAGGATAGGGCGATCCAAGGCCGCGTTACGCGATAACCAACTTATGGCGGCGGGGTATCGGCCGTGCTGATCCTTCTCGTGCGGTAAATACTCCTCGTACCGACTCAGAACAAAAAAGGCGGCCGCCAGTGGATCAAACGGTAAATCATAGCCCGGAGGCCCAGCGAAACAGTAGGGTACACCGGCCACTATTCCACTTTGTAATTGTTGCTCTTCCACCCCCCTGGCAAACAACAAAGAAACTGGACAGAGGTGAACTTCCCGCTCACGAATGCTTTGCTTGCTGTAGTTAACCGCCACACCGCTAACCTCCTGAAAATGTGAGATATCGGTAGTTAATTCCACAGAAATGCCCAGCAAATCTGTAAAGAGATAAGCTACGATATAGCGTAAACGCGAAGAAATTTCAGGACTGTACAGCGTAATGATCATCAACTAATGGTAATAATATTCGGCTATTCCTATCGGTAAAGATTTATTTTTCTAAAATTTGTTTACTTTAGTGCACGGTCCAAATATACGTGCATGGCTAGTAAAAACCCTACCTCGCTCAGCGAGCTTTTAACCATCCGGGATATCCTGATGGGTGAAATCATCAATGAGTACAATGATCGGTTCGAAAAAGTAGAGGCCGACATGAAAAAGCAGATGGAAGCGCAAATGAAAGCGTTGGCGGAGAAAGAAGCCGCCCTTGACGAACGCATCAAAGCGCTTGATAAGCTCCTTCACGAGAAGACCACCGAGCTCAGCAATAACTTCGATAACAAGATGGACGAAAGCCGTAAGTCGTTAGGATCAATGTTCCTTTCCTTAGGGCAACAGCTCAAAGACTAAGCTAGTCTTACCGGTATGGGAACCTCAACTACAGCTAAGGACCAACACCTGCTGGAGCGGCTCCGCGAAGCCCTACTGCACGATGACCGCCAGGAACTGGCGGAGCTCCGTCATATTCTCAATACGCGAGAAGAGCTGGAGGAACGGATCAATCCTATTATCGAAGAACACCTACTAGAGCTGGAGCAGAACTTCCCAGATACTTACTTACAGGTTGTTCAAAAGGTCATCGATCGCCGTCTGCAACAAAAACAGGACGAGCTCATCAATATCATTTACCCCCGCCTGGGTATCATGGTACGCAAGTACATCTCTGATGAGATTCGGATGTGGATGGAACGCTTGCAAGAAAATATCCGGCGCACTTCCCATTCTGTCTTCTGGTGGCGACGCCGAAAATCCGCCGCCGAAATCATTATTGACAATAGCCGATCTATCGTAGAGGAAGTCTACGTTATCAGTCACGAATCAGGATTACTCCTGGGCAGTGCCTCCTCCGTTGAGACCGTAGACAAGGACATGATTGCGGGAATGCTCACGGCCATCAAGGCGTTTGTGGAAGATGCCTTCAAGCGTACCGACGAAGAACTGCAAGGAATTCGCTACGGTGCCTACGAAATTATTATCTATAACTTTTTTAATTACTACATTGCAATCGCCGCAGCGGGAAGTATCAGCGAACAAGAGCGAGATGAACTCGCGGATAAGATTCTGGAATTCGCGGCTAAAGAACTCAACCACGACTTACAACAACCAGACCCTATATTCTACGCAAAGATCAAAAGACAACTGGAGGCGTACTTTATAACTCCATACAAAATCAGCCCCCCCAATGATTAGCAAAAAGGTAGTTATCACGGGACACTTTGGCGTAGGAAAAACTTCTTTGTTCAATCGTTTTATCAGCAACACCTTTAACGAGAAGTACCTGACCACCATCGGCGTAAGAGTAGATAAAAAAATGGTCGAGATTGACGGCCAGGAAGTATCCTTGGTAATTTGGGATTTAGCCGGTGAGGTTTCACAGGAAAAGGTCCCACGCTCTTATTTCCTCGGCGCCAGCGCCATTATCTACGTATTTGACCTCAGCCGCCCAGCCACTTTCAGCCGCCTCGATGATGATTTACAATACATTCAAACGGTGCTACCAAACGTACTGGTCCGCAAAGTGGGAAACAAGAAGGACCTGGTGACCAACGAGACTTTACAGAATATTCATCAGCAAACCAACCCACATTATTTCACCAGTGCGCGCACCGGCGAAAATGTACTGGAACTCTTCCAAAACATTGCCCGCGCCATGCTTTCTCCTACTCCAGACCGCCCTTGATTTGCGTCCTTTAGCGGTCATTTCTTCTTTCATTTCATTTTCGCCAAAACAATTGCTCCACATTACTCATTAATTTGTAGTACATTACAAGTAAAGAGACGTCTGTCATATGAAGCAACTTTTCACACTGCTGTTGATCTTGTTTGCCGCATCTGTCGTTGCGCAACAACAACTTCCTGCGGGACAAAATTATTATGATGAGCAGGCTGGCGTCATCTACAATCAAGAACTTTCCTTTGACTTTCGCCTCATTACTCCGCGTTCTTTTGCGCTGGGAGTAAATATCGGCCGCCTGGTTTCTTACGACCGGACTACCTTCTTCAATATTGAATTTGGCGACATCCGCCATCCACAAGAATACCGCCAAAGCTTTGACTTCCAGTTTGGACCATCCAACCGGGTTTCCAGAGCTTTCATTTACGGCAAGCAAAACAGTGCCTTTGTGCTCCGCGCCGGTTACGGTGAAAAGCGCTACTTTTCTGAGAAAGCGAAAAACCGTGGACTAGCTGTAGGTGTTACCTATCAGATAGGTGCAAACCTCGGACTGATCAAGCCTTACTATTTGGAATTGTTGCGTTCACGTGACCCCGGCACATCGGATCCTAACTTCTTTGTAAGTGAAGAGCCATACAGCCCCCAGAACGAAAATATCTTTCTGGACCTAAGCCGGATCATCGGAGCGGCATCCTTTTCCAAAGGCCTGGATAACCTGCGCATTATGCCCGGAATCCACGCTAAGGCAGCTGCGCACTTCGATTGGGGTGCCTTTGATGAATTGGTAAAAGCCATCGAAGCGGGTATTATGGTTGATGTCTTTTTCCAGGACGTACCCATTATGGTTGAAAGCCCAATGGTACCTCATCTTGAAAACAGTCCGGTATTAATAAACCTTTACCTAAATTTGCAGCTCGGCAAACGTTGGTAAACGATTAATCTAGATGCTGGAACTACCAATTGTAGAATCAAAACAAGCTCGGCGCAAGAAGCCGGACTGGTTACGGGTAAAACTCCCAATTGGCCCCAACTATAAAAAAGTACGGTCACTGGTAGATGAGTATGACTTGCATACCATCTGCCAAAGCGGTAGTTGCCCTAATATGGGTGAATGTTGGGGTGCAGGAACCGCTACCTTTATGATACTGGGCAACACTTGCACCCGTTCGTGCAGTTTCTGCGCCGTTAAAACCGGCCGTCCACCAGAATACGATGAAGATGAGCCGCGCCGCGTTGCGGAAGCAATCGACTTGATGGGCGTCAAGCACGCCGTGATCACTTCGGTCAACCGCGACGAGCGCAAGGACCGTGGTGCTGAAATCTGGTACCAAACGGTTGTACAGGTCAAAGAACGGACTCCTCACGTGACCATCGAAACCCTCATACCTGATGTACGCGCTACCTGGGATGCCCTGGAACGCATGATTGATGGCGGGCAGGAAGTGGTTTCCCACAACATGGAAACAGTGGAAGCCCTCTACCGCAAAGTACGCCCACAAGCCAAGTACGCCCGCAGCCTGGAGCAAATCAAACGCACCAAGGACTTCGGTAAGCGTACTAAGAGTGGCATCATGGTTGGTTTGGGTGAAACCAAAGAGCAGGTCTTCAAAGTAATGGACGACCTTGTAGAGCACGGCTGTGATGTACTCACCATTGGTCAGTACCTCCAACCCACTAAGATGCACCTGGACGTAGCGGAGTACATCCACCCAGATATCTTCAAAATGTACGAAGAGGTAGGTCTAGAGAAAGGCTTTGATATGGTAGAGAGTGGCCCGCTGGTACGTTCTAGCTACCACGCTGAAAAGCATCTCTAGCCTGGAAAAAGCAGAATGGCATGTCGCCAGAACAGATAAATAAAGCGGTTTGAGCGATGCTCAAGCCGCTTTGTGTTTTACAGCCTGACAAAATGTGATCCTTATGCCCATTGAGTACCGCCTACTTCAAAGCCAAGATGCCGAATCTTATCAATCCCTTTGACTGCAAAGTTACCAGGAAGCGCCCCTAGCCTTCAGCGAGAGCTTTGAAGACGAACAAGAGCGCCCCTTGTCCTCTTTCCAACAAGAAATACAGATACTCGGCCAACCGGAGGAGTGGTTTGTACTGGGAGCTTTTGAAGGCGACCAGCTGCTTGGTTTTGTCAAATTTCGCCGCGATCAGCGCTCCAAAGCCCGGCACAAATCTATGGTGCACGCCATGTACGTTGATCCGACCTATCGTAAACGTGGAGTAGGACAAGCCTTGATGGAAGATCTGATTGATCGGGCGCGGGCCCTACCAGGTTTCGAGCAAATCCACCTCTGGGTGCTGCACGCCAACGGTAAGACTGCCGCTCACTTTTACCAAAACATGGGTTTTCAGCGACAGTGACCACTCGTCAAGGATGATTTAAAGTGGCAAGATCAGTATATTGATGCAGAATACATGGTTCTTAGGCTTTAACCGAGACCGATTGCATCACCTTGACTAAACTTTGGATCATGACTTACACTCATCGTTCCGGCCTTGGCCTTCTTGCCACCACGCTCCTTTTCTTCTGTCTGCTAAGCTCCTGTACAAGTAACCCACCCGCTGTTGAACAAGAACCGGAAACGGAGCAACCAGCTATAACGCCTAACGAAAGCTGGGCTGCCGCTGTGTCGTCGGGTAGCAATATAGCGGCACAATACGATTCACTGGCAATCCGGGTGGCAGCGGATGGAAGTTACCTACAAGGGGCAGCGAATATTGCGCAGCGCCAGGATAAAATGAGCATTGACACCATCTTCACTATTGCTAGTTTTCCCGCTGGCCGCGAGGGAGAGTTTACTTACGAAATTGGCGGCTTTCGCACCACCGACGGCCAAGACTATCGGCATCTAGTCATCCAATCAAAAAAGCAGTCCTCAGGAAGGCAAACCTACTCCGTGGTCCGCACCTTCGACTGGATTTCAAAGGTCCACTTAGGAGCATTACCGGACACTTCTGACCTTACTTCTTTTCGGAAATTGTGGATAGAACGCTGTAATGCGCATAATGCTTATGAGTTGGTAGCCCAATCGTACACGCCCAATGCTCTGTACTACAACCACAAACCCCTGGTGATTGGAACGGAAGCCATTGCCGAAGAGTACAGCTATATGAACCGCCCTGAGTACAGCCTTCTACTGACTCCACTAGCAGTGGAAATGGTATCCACCGATCTAGCTTTTGAAATTGGCCAATGCGCTGGTTCTTACAGCGGCAAATACGTACTGGTATGGCAAAAAAATGCGGAAGAGGTGTGGCAAGTTCTCTTCGATTCCAATATCTAAAACGAGCGAATATTTGTAATTTCCCTCTTGGAACTATTACCGATTCTTACTCGTTTTTGAAATATAACAGCATATATCACCTAAGCATTCTATGATCGCTCAAACCGTCTCTGTCTCTGATAACTTTCGTGCGCAGGCACTGAAAGCCATTCTCTCTATTGTCGTTTTTGTCGTTGTTTTTCTACTACTTATTGCCTTTGCCGTATGGCTGATGATCAAGTGTGTCACCTGGGCCTTTGCGTTCGTATTGGCCTCTCCTGGTCTCATCACCCTGCTATTAGGTGTTGGCTTGGCTAGTCTTGGCTTTTTGGTTCTCTTCTTCCTGATCAAATTCCTCTTCAAGACGCATAAAGTGGACCGTTCGCACCTAGTGGAAATCAAGCGCGAAGATGAACCGGCAATATTTGCCCTCATTGATGAAATTGTTACCGAGGTAGGCACCACTTTCCCCAAGCGGGTGTACCTCTCTGCTGATGTGAACGCTGCGGTATTCTATGACTCCAGCTTTTGGAGCATGTTCCTGCCAATCAAGAAGAACTTGCAGATTGGGCTAGGCCTGGTCAATACCGTGACCGCAGAGGAATTTAAAGGCATCTTAGCTCACGAATTCGGCCACTTTTCCCAACGAAGCATGAAAGTGGGGAGCTACGTGTACAATGTGAATCAGATCATTCACAATATGCTCTATGACAACGAGGGCTACGATAAGATCATCCAGAACTGGGCCAGTGTCACCTGGTATTTTGCTATTTTTGTGATGGTGGCGATCAAGATCGTACAGGCGATCCAATGGATACTTGGCAAACTGTACAACTTAATTAACCTAAGCTACCTGAGCCTCTCACGTGAAATGGAGTTTCATGCCGACGAGATTGCCGCCTACAGCACCGGCTCCTCCCCGCTAGGGCAATCATTGCTCCGCATGGATATCGCCCAGCAAGCTTTCAACGTAGTCATTCAATTCTATCAGAATGCCGTCAAAAGCGGAACGCTGAGTACTAATTTGTACCCGGAACAACAGTACGCCCTGCATTTCTTAGCCAAGGAAAATCAGATACCCATCGTAGATGGTTTGCCCCAACCAGAGAGCGAGGATTTGCACCAGTTTATCAAATCTAAACTGATTATCGATAATCAGTGGGCTTCTCACCCTAGCACTTCTGATCGGGTAGCTGCGCTACAGCGGCTTGGAGTCCCTGTACCCAAGCCCATGCCAGAACTGGCCAATCAACTGTTTAGCCAGCTGAGCAAATACCAAGAGCAACTGACCCGCCTGCTGTTCCCGCTGCCCCAGCAAGGAGAGCAGGCCACTATTTTAGACCTGGACAATTTTGTACCACAATTTGAGGCCCACCTCGCTTCCAATCGCTTCCACCCTACATACAAGGGTTACTTCGATCAACGGAATCCCGTGGTAATGGACCTAGATGAAACTGCTGCATCACCGCTACCGCAACTCAGTGTACTATTAGCAGAAGACAAAGTAGAACTGGCCAACGAGCAGGCTATCCTGGAATACGACCTCGATATCCTCAATCGTATTGCCTCCGGCGAAGCAGGCATCAAAACCTTTGATTATGATGGTCGCAAGTATCTATTACGCGAATGCCGGGCCCTGATTGTGAAGTTAAATAAACGGAATACTGAATTGCAAGACGCTCTCGCGGAGAATGATCGACTCCTGTATCAGCACTTTTATCAGCTCGCCGAAAAGCGTGGTGAGGAAACGACCTTGCGCAAGTACTACCAGTCTTATTACGATTTTGATAAGGGCTTAGATAAAGAGTTAAAGATCTACCAAACAACTTTTGATCGCCTGCAACTCATCAGTGAATTAACAACTATTGACGAAGTACATAGCTTTTTCAGCAACTTAAAAACCTACGAGCGCGAGCTCAAAGAGAAAATTACGTTACGCCTGGAAAGCAACTTCTACCAGGAAGTGCTCACACCCACCACCCGAGAGCATTTAGAAAAATACCTCTCCAAAGACTGGCGCTATTTTGGCCAAGAGCAGTACTTTGAAGATTCATTGAACGTGCTGTTTTATGCCCTGGAATGCTACAAACTAAGCACTTACCGAGCCCACTTCCAATACCGCAAGCGCTTACTGGACTTCCAGGCCAGCTTAGTGGATGGAGTTGAAACATCCAATTGAATCGAGTCTGATGAAAGCCATTTACTACGAAACCTTCCAAGGTCCACTCGAGTTTCGGGAGGTCCCAGATCCAAACCCGCCGGTAAAGGGTGTCGTGTTACGTGTCACTGCTACTGGACTATGCCGCAGCGATTGGCACGGTTGGATGGGTCACGATGCAGATATCCGCCTACCACACGTACCCGGACACGAACTGGCAGGCGTAATTGTAGCCAAGGGTGCTGAGGTTAAGAATTTCGATCTGGGTGACCGCGTCACGGTGCCTTTTGTGGGAGGCTGTGGTAGCTGCGGTGAGTGTGTATCGGGTAATCATCAGGTTTGTGATCATCAGTTCCAGCCCGGCTTCACCCATTGGGGTTCCTTTGCAGAATACGTAGCACTAGACTATGCAGATACCAATTTGGTAAAGCTTCCCCCTGAAATTACGGATGTAACGGCTGCCACACTGGGCTGTCGCTTTATCACTTCCTTTCGTGCAGTAGTGGACCAAGGCCAAGTAAGTGGCGGCCAGCAGGTGGTAGTACACGGTTGTGGAGGCGTTGGGCTATCCGCAGTAATGATTGCAGCAGCATTGGGTGCCGAGGTAACCGCCATTGACATCAATCCAGCCAATTTGGCGCTCGCTGAACAAATTGGAGCCCAACACACCATCGACGCCCGTAATCATGATCAAATCGTAGCGGAGATTAAGGATGTTACACAGGGTGGCGCGCACGTTTCCATAGATGCCCTAGGCAGTGCCGCTACTTGCTTCAACTCCATAGCCGGCTTACGCAAAAGAGGAAAACACATTCAAGTAGGCCTCATGACTGGCGATCATCAGCATCCGCGTATACCAATGGACAAAGTCATTGCCCACGAATTGGAGATTCTAGGCAGCCACGGCATGCAAGCATTTCGCTACCAGGATATGCTCGCCATGATTCGCACTGGAAAACTTCAGCCGGAGCAACTAGTAGCCAAGACCATCAACTTAAAAGAAGTGGTAAGCGCCCTGCCCGCTATGAACGACTTTCAGCACCAGGGAGTGATTGTGATTGATTCGTTTTAGTATTGGTTTCTGCAGATTATTTCACTTTAAATTTCTACGGCGGAATGAATTCCGCGAAACCATAAATGCGACGAATCAAGGCGTAGATTCAATTATTCCACCATCTCCGAGTTCACATCAATGACGAGATCGAGCTAAAAAGAAAAGGTCTCGAACCACTTTAAAAGCTATTCGAGACCTTATCTAATCTAGTACGGAAGAGAGGTGCTATTTCATCAACACTACATCTCCTTTATAGATGATTACTTCGCCATCCTGGAATTCAACCTCTGCCATGTAGATGTATACGCCGGCGTTGAGCAACTCACCCCGGTGGCGACCATCCCAACCGTGGACAGGGTCACCTGGTGCAAAGCCAAAGCTTTCGAACATGGACTCACCCCAGCGGTTGAAGACGTAGAACGACTTCACACTCTTCACATCACCACCACCGTAGATCATGAAGATATCGTTGGTGCCATCATTATCGGGCGAGAAGGCATTGGGGATGTAGACCTCCTGTGACTTACGTACAAAGACCGTAACCCGATCCGTAGCAGTACAACCATTTTCATCCGTTACCGTCACGGAGTAGGCTACCGATTCGGTAGGGCTGATGACCGGAGTAGGGCAATCTTCACATTCCTCAATAGGTCCACCAGTCCACTTGTAACCGGCCACGGGGTAAGAAGTCTGAGCAAACAGCTCGATCGTATCACCGGGCACCATTTCAATATCCTGACCGAGCTCAACAGTAAGGATTGGTGCAGAGTTAACAATGATAACTTCGTCGAGCACACAGCCGTTCGCATCCTGTACGCTCACCAAGTGGTTACCTACGTCCAAACCAGAGAACAGTGGACTCGGGGTATAAGCTTGATTATCTACCGCGTATACGTAAGGTTCGGTACCACCCGTAACACCTTCAATACTCACAGAGCCGCCGTTTGAATCATCACAAGCCGGTGATTCAACGAGTAGATCTAAAGTCAAAGGTAGTGGCGCACTGAGCGTTGCCGCTGCAGTAGCGGTACAACCATTCGCATCCGTTACCACCAGATCGTAGGTGTCGCTAGCCAAGTTTTCAACAGAGGCACTCGTACCACCCGTGCTCCAAGCGTAGGAATAAGGCGCAGTACCGCCAATTACGGTGGAGGAGATACTTCCATCTAGTGCGGCGGCACAACTAACACCATAGAGGCCATAACTGCTCGTAGTCAAACTCACTTGCAGCGCATCTGGTTCCTCTACTGTTTCCTGGATGAGCGTTTGGAAGCCATTCGCATCCGTTACCAGGATATCATAAGAACCCGCCGAAAGTCCAGCAAGAATTTCCTCCGTATTGTTAGTCGTAATCGTTCCACTACCGCCCGACCAAGTGTAGGTGTAAGGGGCGGTACCCGTGATCATGGTAAAACTGATGCTACCATTACTGCCACCCTGGCAATCGTTTGGACTATCCGTTGAGGTAAAGTCTAATTGACAAGGAATGACCTGCAAAGTCAGCATTACGGTACTATCACAACCATCCACTGTCATTAAGTCAGCTTGATACATGCCGGAGGTAGTATAGTCTACGCCACCCATTGGGAAGCTCTCACCATCACATATAGTCTCGTTCAAGGAAACTTGATAAGTTGGATTAACGGTTAGGGCAAGATAAACGGTACTATCACAACCCGTTTCGGTAGAAGTAAGGACTACCGTATAATCATTCGTCTCATTGAACACCTCGGTACCTACCGTAAAGGTTTCGTTATCACAGATGGATTCTACCAGGAAGGTTTCGATAAAGTCTGGTACTACTAGATCCAGGGTAATAATAGAGTCACAACCAAAGGAAGATGTAAGGGTATCCACATACACACCAGTCGCGCTGTACGTAGAAGTACCAACGGTGTAGCTCTCGCCAGCACAGAGGGTCTCATTCAAGGACGTGGTGAGTACAGGTAATACGGTAAGATCCAAAGTAACCAGTGAGTCACAGCCTTCTACCGTACTCATGAGTGTAGGCCACATACCAGTGGTCGTGTAGGTACTGTCACCTACCATTACCGATTCGCCATCACAAATAATGGCGGATATCATCTGATCAAATACAGGATGTACAGTGAGGTCTAGTGTAATTGTAGAATCACAGCCCGTCACCAAAGAAGGTATCACCTCCTGGTGCATACCAGTTATACTATAATCAACTCCACCGATGTTGTACACTTCCCCATCACAGATCTCTGCGACAAGCTCAGTAAGTGGCAGTGGATGAACAATCAAGTCCAGGTTGACAATAGAATCACAGCCACTCACTACAGAAGTGAGTACGTTAGTGTATTGCCCAGTTGTTGTATACACATCAGGACCTACCGGGAAAGATTCTCCATCACAGATTTCCTCCATGAGGTTCGTGATTGGAATCGGAATCACATCTAGGTTCAAGGTTACGATAGAATCACAACCAGCTGCTGTAATCAAAGGTGTGAAGAAGCTACCAGTAGTGGTATAGATACTATCACCTACCATGACGGACTCGCCGTCGCAGATGGTTTCTTCAATCGTAATATTCTCTATTGGATTGACGGTAAGGAATAACGTAATCACGGAGTCACAGCCGGTCACCAGCGAGGAAATTGTTTCTGTATGCTCACCAGTAGTGTTGTAGGGAATGCCCGCAATGGAGAAGCTTTCTCCCTGACAAACCTCCTCCGTCAAGGTATCGCGCAGAATTGGGTTAACCGTAAGATCCAGGTTCACAATGGAATCACAACCGTCTTGCGAGATGAAGTTGTTCTGGTAGATACCCGTCATGGTATACGTGTCGGTTCCAACTGTATACGACTCCCCTTCACAAAGGGCGATATTGAGATTGACCTCATAAAAGTCTGTGACCGCTAAATCCAATAGGATAAGACTATCACATCCATCCACAGAGGTTAGTGGAATAGTGTACATACCGGCAGCCATGTAGGTGCTATCGCCGATATTGAAGGTACCACCATCACAAATAGAAGCACTTACCGGTGTATCGGGAATATCTACTACGGTAAGATTTAAGGTAATTACCGAATCACAACCATTAGCCGCTGGAATGGTAGTGGTAAAAATACCACTTTCATCAAAGTCTGTCCCTCCGACATTGAAGACCTCTCCAGCACAAATACGCTCGGTTAAGCTGGTGAAGACGGTAGGTAGCACGGTCAGATCCAGACGAACAATACTATCACAACCTTCGGCCGTAATGAAGCTATCTTCATACATGCCCGTCAAGGTATAGTTATTACCACCAACCGGGAATGATTCTCCTTCACAAATCGTTTCCGTCAACTCATTAATGAGCGCATCTTCCACTAAGAGATTTACCGTCACTACCGAATCACAGCCCGCCGACGAAGGGAAGGTGTATTCGTAAGTCCCGGTGGTGGTTAAATCATCTCCACCAATGGAATAGGTAGTACCTGTACAAATGGTAGGATTGATGGTATTGGTAATAATTGCCGTCACCGAGAGTACTAGCGTAGCTACGCTATCGCAACCTTCAGGCGTAACCAAATCATCAGAGAAAGTTCCGGCAATAGTATAATCCACACCGTTGAAGGTATAGCTGTCACCTTCACAAATAGTCGCCTCGGTTGTACTGACCGGAGGGTCAGTTACGGTGAGGTTGAGGTTGACTGTAGAGTCACAGCCATTATCTGCCAGGAGTACAACGGTATACATCCCTGTCATATCAAACATCTCCGTACCAACGGTATAGGTAAGGCCCTGGCAGATGGTCTCGGTTAAGTTGGTAACGATGGGATCTCCTACCGTAACATTGACCGTAGCTACACTATCACAACCTCCTACCGAAGTGTAGTTGAAAACGTAAGGGCCAGAGGAATCAATATCAGTTCCATCAATGGTAATCGACTGACCATCACACAGGAAGATGTCCTCCGTGCTGGTAATCTGATCCTCAACGGTAAGGTTAATCGTAGTTACCGAATCACAACCATTAGCGGCGGTAAGCGTGACAACGTAAGTATCCGTACTACTGTAAGTATTGCCCCCGAAGGAGTAAGAATCTCCGGCACAAATAACCGGATTGATGGTTTGGACGCTATTCGGTAATACGGTTAAACTCAAGCGATAGGTACTGTCACAACCATTGGCTGCGGTGTACGGGTGATCGTAAACCCCGGTCACCGTATAATCGTTACCATCGTGAGTATACGTTTCGCCACTACAAATGGATTGGAAGTCTGTTTCTAAAAGTACGGGTAGCACCGTTAAGTTGAGTGTCACAGTTGAGTCGCAGCCATTATCCGCTATTAAATCGATAGTGTAAGTATCCGTTGCGGAAAAAGATTGCCCTCCTACTGTAAAGCTCTCACCATCACAAATCGACTCATTTAAAGTCTCCGTGTAACTATCAATAACGGTCAAGTTCAACTGAGCAATACTATCACAACCCGAAGGCAAGCTGATGGTAGCGTCATAAGTACCTTGCGTACTATACTGTGTGCCGTTGAATAGGTATTGTTCACCCTGACAGATAGTGGCAAACTCGGTACCCGTAGCAGCAGGAATAACGGTAAGGAAAACATCTATCAAGGAGTCACACCCCACTTCGTCGGTCAATTCAAAGAAATAACTCCCACCCTCTGATATCTCCTCTCCTCCTACTTCAATTACATCTCCTTCGCAAATCTCTTCCACAATGAAAGTGATCTCAAACGTACCGATTAGGGTGAGGTCTAAATAAACGATAGAATCACAGCCAGTAGCCGGGTTTTCCAAAACGACATCATAGGAGCCTTCTTCGCTGAATTCTTCATCCCCAATCGTGATGATGTCTCCCACACAAATTTCCTCTTCCAGAAAAGTCTCAGCAATCGGGTTAACATTCAGCGTAAGCTCAAACAAAAGATCACAATCACCGTCTACGGGAATGAGAACATCATAGACATCGGGTTCTGTGAAGATCATGCCACCGAGCTCGTACTCATCTCCTTCACAGATTTCTTGCTCTAGCGGTTCCGGTTCTTCTGGAACTACTTCGATATCCACACAGCTCTCTACCCCATCATCACATGGGTTGTAAGGGAATACACAGAGCGTGTAAGATCCCAGATCAGTAGGAAACTGGATAGAGCTATTAAGGTCGGTAGCCACTTGCTCACCGTCTAGTGTCCACAGATAGGCACCCGCACCGAATACTTCCTCCGCTGATACATCAAGTACACCACCGGGGCAGACTGTGAGTTCAGAGAAGATATCCGCTGGGGTATCATCTACATCAGGAGCGGCGGTACTACCGTCCACTACGCTGATATCAAAACTACAAACATCACCAAAGGCACCATCAATCACGAAGAAGTAGATACCACCAATGGTAAGGTTGTTAGCTGTAAAAGTTTGGGTGGTATTATCGAAGACCTGATCATCACAATTACTGACAAGATTCCAGTTGTCACAGTCTGTCGTATTGTAGATACCAATTTGCAGACCTTCATTGACGCCATCGCCATCTTGATCCACCTCACAGTCATAAACGGATACGTCGATCACCAAACTCTCCGTTCCCGCTACAAAACCTACCCATTGGGTATTGTGAAGCTGGCCGGCGCAGAATCCCGGAGGCGCTTCGCCTAATCCGGGGAGAGAGTTCGTACCAGTATATCCATCAATATCACAAATTACACAAGCATCAGTACAGAAGCTAGCGAGCGTGATGGTAGTGGGATCGATACATTCTTCGATTTCGAGCTGAGCGTACGTGAATTGGGAAATCAGACAGCCCAATACTAGGAGTAGAAGTTTCCTCATTGCCAAGTTATTAATCCGGGTGTGAAACCCTCACCAAGCCTAGCCATCGGTTGTTAATTTCGCAATGGACAACGCGTCGAGGGCAAAACTCGCGGGGGTGAGTTAGTACTAATTTGCTTTCTTTGGCTTCTTGAGGGCTGTCAAGTTAGAAGATGGCCTGTATTAAGATTGGGGATGATGTATAGGGTACGGTGAATCACAAATATAGATATTGGTTTAAACTCCAATCGGTCAATTTGTAACAAAATAACCCTTTAGGCAAATTAAAGACAAGCCAGTTCACTAAAACTTAAAAGAA
Source organism: Bacteroidota bacterium (assembly GCA_039816955.1). Taxonomy (GTDB): domain Bacteria; phylum Bacteroidota; class Bacteroidia; order Chitinophagales; family Saprospiraceae; genus Lewinella. Next base: position 3,829 of record JBCBWU010000115.1, on the reverse strand, counting down.
AAAGAAAGGATAGATAGCTTCAACCGAGCGATATTAGGAATAATCGCCGCTAACCAAATTAAATTTCAGGCAGATTTTTAAAAAATTTAACATTTATTTTACTATGTCACAATTTCAGCAAATATTAACACATATGATTTTAACGCAACTGTACATTTGCTATTGTAGTCAAAATTATTGTGCTTAACCAAAAACTAACGTCATGACACTTATCATGATTAGTCCTCGCTGGACACGACTTCAAACGGCATATCACATGAAAGACTGAAACGCTGCTAGCTCTCTGGCAGCGTTTCTATTTTTAGGGAAATTAGCTCTTTACTTGCCTAAGGTGTACTTACTGAAACTGGCAGCACCTTACCGTTGAAAAACTGCTGTCCGTTCTGCACAAACCAAGCTACCATTTCTCCCATCTGTTTACTGCTCACCGGTGCCTGAAAACCAGGAAAAGCGGTCTCCAACATATCCGTTTGCACCGCTCCCAACGCCAAACAGTTACTGATAATACCTTCCTCTTTCCATTCTTCCGCCAGGTATTCTGTCAAATTTGAAAGTGCCGCCTTACTAGCACTGTAAGCTCCCAATCCAGGAAACTTAGAACTTCCCTGATAACCGCCCATGCTGCCTATGTTAAGGATATGGCTTCCTCTATTCAGCATTGGGTGGAGACTTTTCAATAAGCGGACTACGGCGAAGAAGTTAAGCTGAAAAGACAATTGCCAATCTTCCTCCGATAATTCGAGGAACGGCTTGTTAATTAACAGACCTGCGTTGTTGATCACCCCTGCCAGTTGCTTAGATGGGCCGATCCAGCGCGCTATCTCACCGGTATCTATGCTAGCCAGATCTGCCGCCATGAGTTCAATATTTCGGTGCCCGTATAGCTCCCCAGCCATTTCAGCCAAGTATTGCAAGCGTTCCTCGTTTCGGCTCAAGACAAAAATCCGATGGTGAGCTGATGCTGCTAGCGCGATGCCCGTATCGTACCCGATTCCACGGCTGGCGCCGGTCACTAAATAATTTTTGCTTTCCATGGCTGTTGTTATGGTTCAAATTATTAACTGGCGCAAGCTGCGCTAAGCGGGCCGGATGCTCAGTTCCTCTAAATGTGCTTCACTACTCGAAAATACAGCTTGGCCTACAACTGCAGCTACCGTTTCCGCTTGGAGCAAAGTCGTAGGATCTACATCGATGCCATCCCACGACCGCGTGTACGTAGCTCCCGGTCGAATGAGCGTAGTGCGGATATGGTGCACTTTTAGCTCTTTGCTTATTTGACGATGCCACCCTTCCTGTGCGTACTTGCTCAAAGTGTAAGCAGCCAAATCTGCTGGCCAATCTGTTGTAGATACTGATCCTATGGTAATCATTTGCGCTGCATCCGATTCCAGGAGTAAGGGTAGCATAGCACGTGTGAGTCGGTGGGCACTCATTATATTAGTCGCGAAAAAATGGGCCAACTGGTTATCCCCTCCGCCTAGTAAAGTACCCGGTGCAAACTGACCTAAGTTATGCACCAGTACATCCAATTTACCAAAGAAAAAATCGGCTAAATAGGCAGCCCAGGCTTTGGCCGCTCCTGGCTCACTCAAATCTAGGGCAACCGTTCGTAAGAGGCTATTGGGAAACTCTTCCTGCCAGCGTTCGCGCAAAGCAGTTAAATCTTCCTCACTACGCGCAGCAATACTGACCCACCAACCCTGGCGTGCGAAGTGTTCTGCAATGGCCAGTCCAATTCCGGCCGAAGCCCCACTGATGGCAATAGCGGGCGGCCGTTTCTCATTTGACATCTAGGAATAATTTGCTTCCCCTTAGAACCTCCACACGGAAGGTATTGTTGTGAGAAGGATGTAAAGTGGGGGGTAAGTGTAAGAGTGAAAGTGACAATGAAAGTAAAAGTGTTATGAATTACTAATCAATTTCCACTTTCACTTCCATTTAACACGTTTTGCTCAGCATTTGCTAATTTTGCCCCTTCGCGAATATACCCACGCAAACGAAGAAATGATTGTAACCCGATTCTTAGCGCATGTAGGCCGGTATTTTCAGTTATTGGGCACGGCTATCTCTCGTCCGGAAAAGACGAGCATGTACTACCGTGAGACCATGCGCCAGATGAACGATATCGGGGTAGGTTCTGTGGTGATTGTAGTCTTGATTGCGGTGTTTATTGGTGCGGTAACGGCTATTCAGTTTGCCTACCAGCTGCAGGATAGTTTTGTGCCACGTTACTACATTGGCTACATCGTACGCGATACCACAATTATCGAGCTAGCACCAACCATCACCTGTTTGGTATTAGCGGGTAAAGTGGGTTCAAACCTCGCCGCTGAGATTGGTGGCATGCGCCAAAAGGAGCACATTGACGCTATGGAAATCATGGGCGTCAATACGGCTAATTATCTCATTACACCCAAGATTGTGGCGGCCTTGATTATGGTGCCTATCTTGGTAGCACTTGCCGCTTTTGTGAGCGTAATGGGTGGTTATATCGCTACTGTTCCAGTTGGTTTGATCTCCCACGCGGAATACGAGCTGGGTGTACGCTCTGCTTTTATACCTTATAATATCACCTTGATGTTTATTAAGGCGGTCGTTTTCGCCTTTATCCTTACTTCCGTACCTTGTTATCAAGGATACTACGTAAAAGGTGGTAGTATTGAGTTGGGTAAAGCCAGCACCAACGCAGTGGTATTCAGCGATATTCTTATTCTTTTATTCGATTATGTCATCGCCGTGGTCTTCACCTAGATAATTGTCAAATAGTTAAATCCCGACTTCCCGATTTTGGCGTAGATGTAATTGATTGGGAATGAAATTACTCAAGCTAAAAGCGGGAATACAAGGAGGGAGCTTAATTTTTGACGGATACTAATAGGTAAAGCCAAGTAGATTTTAACTTGATAAGAAAAGGCCATGATTAGGACAGAACAACTCATAAAGGCTTTCGGCGATACTACGGTACTCAGGGGTATCACCACCGAGTTTTTCCCCGGCAAGACCAATTTGATCATTGGTCGTTCGGGTGCTGGTAAGACGGTCCTGCTGAAATTGTTGGTGGGTTTGCACACTCCAACTTCCGGCAAAGTCTGGTACGACGATACCGACTTTTTTGCGCTGGATAAAAAAGCAGTACGGGAAATTCGTATGCAAGTGGGAATGCTCTTCCAAGCCTCTGCCCTATTTGACTCCATGACGGTGGAAGAGAATGTGCGCTTCCCCCTCGATATGTTTACCAACCTGACGGCTAAGGAAAAAGCCATGCGGGTGGACAGCTGTCTGGAGCGGGTGAGTCTGGAAGGTGCTAATAAAAAGTATCCATCCGAAACTTCTGGGGGAATGCAAAAGCGGGTAGGTATTGCCCGCGCCATTGTGCTGGAGCCTCGCTACCTGTTCTGCGACGAACCCAACTCAGGCTTGGACCCAAAGACATCCATTGTTATTGACGAGTTGATTCGAGATATCACCATAGAAAACAATATCACCACCGTCATCAATACCCACGATATGAACTCGGTAATGGAGATTGGTGATAATATCATCTTACTCTACCAAGGAGAGATTGCCTGGCGTGGCAACAAGGACCAAGTACTGGAAAGTGAGAATGAGTTTTTGCAGAACTTCATTTTTGCTAGTCCGTTCTTGCAGCGGTTGCGGCAGAAGGCTTTGGCGAAATAATAAAGTCGGAGGGCGGAGAGCGGAAGTCGGAGTTTTGCAGCCTTCTAAAGTACAGACCGAGTTCCTGGTCGATGGGGGCTGTCTTAAAAGCCCTCTTCCAATGATTTTGTATTCGGCTCGATGATTTGTATCTTAGGAGAAAGCTAATATT
>JBCBWU010000114.1:0-23717 GCA_039816955.1 Bacteroidota bacterium | reverse complement strand
CCACGGGAAAGGCGAACGACGTACTGCTGCCCACCTGGGCGTAGACGAGATCATAGACTTGAAAGATTATTCTTCCCTTTCCTACGCTGCTCACTACGGCTTTCAGAAGGCTATTATTGCCAAGCGAAACGGAAAAATGGGAATGCTCAGCGAGACTCGGAAAACGCTTATCCCCTTTGAGTACGACCGTATTCAGTTTGCGAGTTCACCCACCAATGTATACCTGGAAAAAGATGGTTTGGTAGGTTTCAAGATTCTCTTCACGCATCATCCGATGATCGAAGCGCGTTACGAAAGTCTGTCTTTAGCGCGCTATTTGTCGGTATCCAGTAGTTGGCGGTTTGCGCTGTTCCAGGTAACGGTCAATGGGCAACAAGGGTATGTGGGGGAGAATGCGGTGGAGTATTTTGACTTGGGGAATTAGAATTAGAGTAAGAATTACAATTAGAATAGTAGGGGGGGGAGGCTTGGTTAAAGGTGTTTTCGGACAACGAGCAACTGAAAAATCAATACTCCGTAGCAACGCGATTCATCGCGTCGAAGCCATATCGTCAGTACAATAGCCCATATCCTAATCTCTGACCTGATGCTACATAACACTCCCAATCACCATTCAGAACATTTTTGAACTGTGGTGGCATTTCCAGTTGGGATTCTTTCACTTTTCTTTTACTTTAGGGCGTCCCTTAATTTACTGGTCGTGTTAGGTATAGATTGAAGTCAATCTCATCATCCAATTGATACATCTGGAATGCTTTCAGAACCGTCATTTTGCTTGAATTTGATATTGACATTTTGATTGTACCTATCTCTACCAAAGCTCTGTATACCCGAGTACATGAAGTCCCGATTGTCCCTACTTACCTGGTCTTTGCTATGCCTATCAACGAGCATGGCTTTCACTCAAATTCCTGCTGATTCTATCCCACCACTGGTTGATAGCTTGATTCAGGTTTCCCGTGCGCATACGGGTGACGCAGAGTTTGAACAAGCCTCTACTGCCAGTAAACTAGCCGGAGAAGAGGCGATTCGCTGCTGTGGAGAAAACTCTGCCGCGTACGCAGCCTACCTATTCAACGAAGGGCGGATACTAGACTTCATGGGACGCCTCAAAGAGTCACTGCCCTGGTATATTCAATCCCGAGAATTACGTGGCAAAGTACTAGGTACGGACCATGTGGAATACGGCAAAAGCTGCAATAACCTAGCAATCACTTACGACGTGATGGGCCGTTACGAAGAGGCGGAGCCCCTCTACCGAGAAGTGCTCGCTATCCGTGAAGTGGTTTATGGGCGGAGAAGTAAAACCTGTGCCGCAGTTCTATCCAATCTTGGTGGCATGTACATCAGCATGAGAGAATACGACAAAGCGGAGCAGATCATCTTAGAGGCCTTGGATATCCGTAAAGAAATCCTTGGGGAAAAGGACCAGCAATACGGCCAAAGTCTCATTCTGTTAGCCAGTTACTACAAAGAGATCAACAATCTTGAAGATGCCAAACCGGTTTTGTTGAAAGCAAAAGAAATCTATGATTCCCAGGATCAGCTATTCTTTTATGATTATGTAGGCCTCCTCGAACATTTAGGTACCTTATATATACTACTTGACGACCTAGAGACTGCTGAGACTTACCTTACCGAAGCCGCTAACTTGATTGAAGAGGTACTGGGTAAAGAAAATAGACTCTACCTAAACAGCCTAAATTACCTCTCCAATTTAGCCCGGAAGGCAGAACAGCTTGATGAGAGCGAAGCTTATTTGCACGAAGAACTGGCCATACTAGCACAGCTAGATTACGAAGATGATGAATACTACGCGCTTGCCCTTCGGGATCTGAGTCACCTGTATCATATCAAAGGCGATGTTGAGCAAGGTCTTAACACCCTTGGCATTGCCATTGGAATGTTGAATGAAACCGTTCCACCAGAACACTTGTGGTACAGAGAAGCATTAAGCTTAAAAGCGGGTATGCAACAAACGCTCAGCAACTATCAAGAAGCCGCTGACATTCTTCGCAGAATTGCGGACTTGGAACAAAAACCACTAGGAGCTGCGGTGCGGCACCTTTCGGCTCAAGAACTCAGTGCCTTCACTAGGGAATACTATGAAGACCTGGCGAAACACCTGGCGATAGCGGAGCACTTTCCAGACATCACCGATCTATTCTACGACAAAGTTCTACTCTACAAGGGTTTTTTACTGAATAATACATTGGCCGTTAGGAAGAACGCCCAACACAACGAAACCACTCAAGCGCTGTATCAGCAGTTACGAGGCCTGCACCGTCGACTAGCCATCCTGTATAGTGATTATAAAGCCGACGAAGAAGAGATAAAGGAACTTGAACATTCGGCGGAATTAGTTGAAAAAGAACTCGTCAGACAGCAAGCAGATTACCAAAAACTGTCCTTTGATCTGAACTGGCAAAAACTGCAAATTACCTTGGCAAGTAATGAAGCAGCCTTAGAGTTGGTAACCTACCAGAAATCAACGGATATCAACCAGGAAGAGGAAAAATATTACGCTGGTTTACTACTCTTGCCAGATGGGAGGAAGCCGATTTTTCTGGGACTTGGAACTGAAGAAGGCTTAGCCAATTTACTTGGCGGCAACACCAATAACACCGCTGCCATCAACGGTCTCTATCAATGGGAAGTAAATGGCCAATTACTATACGAATTAGTCTGGCAACCCATTCAGGAGGCTTTGGAGAAACTCCCCGAAATCGAGAAATTATACGTTGCGGGAGATGGCCTAATCCACCGACTCAATATCGGTGCTATTCCAACTACGGATGGTAAAGTCGTCGCTCAGCATTACGAAATTGCGATGCTTACCTCCACTAGAAATCTGTTAACACCCCAAACTAATGAAGATACTGAAAAACGAAGCGCTATCCTGTACGGAGGTATAGAATATGGCCAAATTGATCAAACCACAACTCCCTCTAGCGCAGCTAGCGAATCAACTAGCACTTCCCAGACCAGAGCCTATACGAGCAGTTTACGAGGATATGATCCAAATCAGGGATACTGGCAAAGCTTACCTTGGACAGAAGTAGAAATAGAATACGCCAATGATGTGCTGCAAACTGCCGGTTACGAAACAGCCATGTTTACCTCCACCGCGGCCACCGAAGCCGAACTGAAGCGAATATTGCAAACGCAAACTGCCCCAGAGGTCATCCACTTGGCTACCCACGGCTACTTCTTTGAGCCACCGGACATTAGTGAGAAAATCTCCTTGCTGCCGTTTGAACAAGCAGAAGAAGATTTAATTCGTTCGGGACTCATCTTGGCCAACGGCAACTACGCCTGGATAAACGGTAGAAGTATTAGGCCCGAAGAGGAAGATGGTATCCTCACTGCACTGGAGGTAAGTCAACTCGAATTGGACGAAACCGAGCTCTTTATCCTTTCGGCCTGTGAAACTGGACTCGGTAAGATTCGCCAAACAGAGGGAGTATACGGGCTACAAAGAGCCCTGAAACTAGCAGGGGTAGAGTATATCATCATTAGCTTGTGGCAAGTGCCCGATTACCAGGCGCAAGCATTTATGAGTGGCTTTTACACCGCCTGGTTAGAAGAAGAAAGATCTATCCCTGAGGCCTTCAATAATGCCCAGGCTTATATGCGAGCTCGCTATAAGAATCCCTTCGAGTGGGCTGGATTTGTTCTCATTCAATAAGAAACTTGAGATAAGCACTTACCTATTTCACTTCATCGACCATATACTGACAAATATTTTCCTTAAATAAACCATGTAGTTATGTCAAACGCACAAAATGCTGATCCTACCAAGCCAAATGTTGAACAACCAAAAACAAAAGATCCGCACGTCCAATTCAAGTTCACAAACCTCAACGAAGCCCTGCCGGGCGTACGCTACGTCTGGGGAACACTCCATTATTTTGATGGCTTTAGTGACGGAGGAAATGACCATTCGAATCATATGGAAGTGGATACTGCTTCCAGTGGCGATACTCCAATCGTAAATGACGAGGCTACATTATCTTTTGAATTTGATGATGCTTACTGGAACAGGTTGGCTGACAAAAGAGATAAAAACGGGAACCCGGTGCAAATCCACTACTATTTACTGATCACTTATCACAACGACACTGAGTTGGCAGGGAACGCTTATCATGGTATGCTGACTCCGAACAAAACCCATGAATACGTGGTTTCCGGTCCAGTACCTACCCCTATTGGCCAACCGTTGAAACCAGCAGAAGATGCGCCGGGAGAAACTCAATCCGCCGCCGCTACACAAAACCTTACGCCCGCTACCGGCCGAGGTAGTAAAGGTGGCGATGGTGATGTGATCTAGGTGATCCTAAGTAGGGAATACCTACCCCTACCTTTTACGAATGACTGAGCCGGCCCCTCGATGATGATCGGAGGTTCGGCTTTGTTTTGTCAAGACTTTGCACAATTCAATTTGTCAACTCATATTCAAGGTAATCCTCCTATAGCCCTATGGTTCTTCCATTTTACAATTCAACACCAAATAATGCTATTTCGATTCCCCTTAAAATGACTATCTTCAAAGAAATCAAATTCGCTTTCTTATGTTAATTACGATTGCCAAACAGGCTACCTTCTTTCTCTTTATACTATGTTGCCTTTCTCTAAGTTTATTTCCGAACCTAGGTGATGATATAGTAGTAGAGAAACCCAAAACTAAAGATAGACAAGTAGTCATTACAATCGGGCCTGAGATTGATGTCAATACTGGTCAAGCACTACCAATAGATGCTATTTTGGATATGTCATTAACGATAGTAGACTTTCAAAATCAAGCACTTACTAGTACGATCAATTCGGGTAACTTAGTACATGATAGCTCCTACACTGCCACTTTTGATTTCCCAACAGCTACTTGGACCACTTCATCCCACAGCAATACTTCCCTACAGTATACACTCACCATATTTACAACCACAGCAGGTGGTGTTCAAACGGGCCCAATAACCTATTCTGGCGTAACCCAATTTGAGTAGAATGGGTTATCCATTTACTCCGCCATCACCCGCTCGTACAAAGCCTTCACCCGGTTATAATGTTTGACTACCATGATCGTCTTATCCGTATCGCGGGCGATGGCCTCTGGGATTTTACCAAACATACTGCGCAGGTTAAAGCCTTTGCCGGTGGCGCCGAGTAATACGACATCGTAGTCGCTGGCGGCAGAGGTAATGCCTTCGGTGACATCTTCTGCAGGAATCAGCTGCGTTTCTACGGCCAGCTTGGGTTTGAGCGCTTGCAGCCTGGTCTGTGCCTCATCCAGGATTTGTTGGCGCGCGCCAGTGTTTTCCTCCGGCGGCGTGATTTGGCAAACGGTGATCTTACCAGAAAACTGGTCGGCAATGGTCGCACCGTACTGTTCCGCCCAGCGAGCGTGTTCGCCACCCGCCGTGGGTAGTAGGATACGGCCAAAGGTGGGTTCTTCTGCCAGTCGTACCAGCATGATATCGGCCCGAGCATTACTGACTACGGCATCCGTCACCGAACCCAATATCTTCTCCGCGTTGGTGGTAAAGCCTTTCCAACCCAGCATAATCATGCTTACGCGGTGCTGGCGGCCGGTTTCCAGGATAGCCCGGGCAATATTATACCCCACTCGAATGACGGAATGGGAGGGCACCTCATAACGTTCCGCAAGCATGCGCGCGCGCTTGAGGAAGATTTCTTCTTTTTCTAATTCCTTATCATCAAAGCTATTGGGTGGAAGTTGTTCGGGTACGGTGAGCACTCTTAATAGAATCAACTCACCGTTTCGTTCTTTAGCTAGCCCCGCCGCCAATTCGATCAGGTGCTCCATACTATTGGGATTCGCCAAAGGCAAGAGAATACGGAAGCGATCTGGATCACTGGTAGCGTGCCCTTTGCTCAAGGCAATGTGTGAGGCCCGCGCAGGAATGGCCTCGTCTTCTGCTTGCGCACCTTTCCAGGCCACAAAGGCTAACATCCCTAAAATAAGCGTACCAATAGCCAGGAAGAAAGGAATGGGATAAGCAATAATTTGCCACAATAGGTAAAGGTTTGCAGCAATACCAAGTGCGGGCAATAGTGGTACAAACGGCACCTTAAAAGGCCGTTCAATATCCGGAAACTTACGGCGGTGTACGATCAAGGCCGCATTGACCAAAATCAAGGCAATAAGTAGTACGGTATTGGCAAAATAGGACAAGTCCTCTAAAGGCAAAATGATGGAGAAAATCAAGATAGCTCCACCCACCAACATTACCGCAACAATAGGGGTACGTGTACGGGCATTAATCAATCCGACCTCTCGTGGTAAGTGCCGTAATTGCCCCATTGATAGCACCACGCGCGAGCCCGCCATAATAGAGGCATTCGATGCGGAGATCATCGAGAACAATGCACCGCCAATAATGACGTAGCCCCCCCAAGACCCCAGGAAGCGCTGCGCAGCAGCTCCCATACTGGATTCGCTATACTCCGTCAAGCCAGCAAACAAGACAACCAATACTACCAAGGTGTAAAGGATCGTCACCACTCCCATGGAAATGAATATGGCGCGCGGAATCGTCTTGACCGGGTCTTTCACCTCGCCTGCCGAAGCGGCAATAGCTGAAAAACCAAAGAAGGTAATAAATACTAATGCAGAAGTGGAAGCAATGGCTACCAGGTCGCTATTGAACTTTTCCACCAAAGCATCCATATCTACGAAGCTCAATCCGCCGAAGATGAACCAAATTAGCAAGACCACTTTGGCTGCCGTAACAATAATTTGGAAACGGCCGCTTTCTTTGGTCCCCTTGATATTCAGTAGCGTCAAGGCAATGAGCATGAGGATACCAAAGAGTGCCTCAATGGGCATGTGGTAGATAAACTCGTTGAAATAGCTGGATAAGCTGGCAATGTAAAAGGCGCAGCTCGAAGCATAACCCAAAAACAAGGCCCAGCCCACAAAATAAGCTAGGGGCGCTGGGTAAGTCTTACGAGCGTACAGGTAGCCCTCCCCCGTACGGGGATAGACCGAAACAAACTCGCAATACGTCAAGGCCGTAAATAAGGCTACAATGGCCGCTAGTAAAAAGGAGACTATAGCGGCCGAGCCCACATTGCGAATTGCCAGACCAGACAAAGTAAAAATACCGGCGGCAATCATCGTGCCGACGCCAATAGCTAAAGTAGAAGTCAGTCCTAAATCGCGACTTAATTCGGTTTCGACTGTACTTTGGTGAGGATCGTTGGACATACAGAGCAGTAGAAACTGTTGGTGTAGGCGTCCAAGTTAGGCAATCGGAGGCAAAATCAAAAAGTAGCTGCGGGACAATCCACTGCAACATCCCTAGTCTTCCCAATCATAGCGTTGTAATACTCGGTCTAATTCTTCGAATAACGGTAGGGGTAACACTCTTTTGTTTCTATCCGAACCTCGGAGTTCCGCATATTCCTTTTCCCGTTCTGCATAACCAAAGTCAAAGTAGGAGTTACATAGTTCTAAGTCGTAGAACTGTTTGCTCAACTGCATTAAGCCATTGTCCGATAGACCAACGACCACAACGGTTAGCATGGCACAGAAGGAAGCGTCACAGATATCCTCTTTTTGGTCTTTATGATCGAGCATATACTGCATGATCTCACGCATTTCATCGATCACTTCCGCTTTACGTCCTGCCTGGTGAAAGAATATTTGGGTGAGTACATCAATGGCCACCATCTTACTAAAGGTGTAAACATTCTTTTCCTTAGCAAAAGTGGTGAGTACGCTCAAATCTTCTCCTACCAATGGGTAGACAAAACGCCACCATTCTTCTGTTACAAAATCTTCGTATAAGTTCTTCAAGTAATCTTCTCCTTGCCGGAGAATTTCCAAGAACAGTTCTAGCGTGCCCGGCGGTTGGAGTTCTCGCAACAGATAAATTGCGTGTAGGTAGAAATCAAAAATGCGGTCCTCCTGCTTCATCCGGTCCAGCCAGTAATAGTAGCGATGTAGGGAATCCTTCAATAACGCCAGCAGATCTTGTCCTAAAGAATCCGCTGGCAGGTTTAGCAATTGCTGATAAACGGGCTTGGCCTGAGGTAGCGGTAGCTCATACAGCTGGGCCACTTCGGGATGCGTAAAAACTGGTGCCTCTTCTCGGATTAGTGTTTCATCAAAAGACCTTTCCTCAAATAGACTGTCCATTTGGCCTCTTCGCGCTAGCATCAAACCGTCTCTGGCCATGTCAACCAGCGGATGATCCTCGCCCAAAACCTCAGTTAGGATGGGCAGGCGCGTTCTTAAGACTTCGTACTGCTTGGTTTGCAAAAAATAGGGAACCGCTGCATTGTTAATCGCCTGAAATTCTCCGTAATGAAAAACTTTTCGATTAGGATAGAGCGCCTGTAGATCAAGTTCATCCCCCAATACTTCAGGCACTTTATTGTAGGCTTCGCGAGATAAATATTCCATTGCTAAATTTACCCGAGCCATGAGATAGCCTGGAAATTTCTCCGCAATTTGCCGGTTGATATTGTACGCCTTACTGGTATTACCCTGGTTATGGTAATAAACAGTCAAATAATTACGCAGCGCCGGTACACGCGGATATTTCTTGATGGCTTTAACCAAACGCGGTAACACCTTAGGGTTTCCCCGCTGTATAAGCTGGTGGAATTTCCCTAAGACATCTTGGACTTCCAATGAGTAATGGAACCTATGATCCGCATCTTCCGGATTACCAGTGATTTGATAGCCAAATACTCGCCAACGATCGTACATACAGCTTACTTTATTACTTTTTTAAAGATCGGCTTTCTTTAGCTAATTCTCTATCAAGCCCGCTAGAATTTCACAAACTTTCTGGCCTGACGGACCTGGTTGGTGGCATCTCGGAGTTCAAACACGTACATGCCGGCAACTAAGGACGCTACATCCACATCTACCTGCGCAAAGTCACTGCGCCCTTGCTGGATTAATTGGCCCTGGGTGTTGTACAAAGCCCACTCTAGTCCACGTTCCGCCTTATTCCACAAGCGTACCATTTGTTCGGCCTGAAAATAGTTGATACTAAAAGCATTCACAGCAGTCAGTTCCTCGGTGCTGTTGATCAAATCGCATACGTAAGTACTGGTGGTGTTGGGCACTGGCCCCATCGGTGTCAGATCTCGGCCTGCAAAGGCAGGATAGTCTATCGCATACTTTTCTGCACGGTACATGAAGTTTAATGTCTCCGCCACGTAGGTCCAAACAATCTCCCCTTCCGGGTTGATCTCAAATAAACGACCGGGGCCTCCCTCAGTGATGAAGATATTTCCGTTGGGTAAAACCTCAGCACCGGAAGTATAGGAAGAATAAAAAATAGTGTTGGTCTCGAACTCACTATAGCGCACTACGGGCAGGGCTGGTTCGTAAGCAGCGTTCTCTGCTAAGGAGTAGTTACCCTCCTCATCTACTGGTAATTCTAGAATTGGAACGCTCGAGTAAAAGTCAGGAAAGTCGGTGAAAGGGCGATTCAAGCCATTATCATAGACCGTTAAATATCCGGCATACTGCCCCACTGTAATCCAATTGGGGTTATGCTGAAAGAACAGTTGGCGATCATCTGCCGTGCCTCGACCATAGTTTTGGGGATTACCCCAGCGGTAAAGAATGTCCCCACCTTTACCCGAGTTACCACCGGTATGCCCAGCGGCCTCTTCGGTGGTGGTAGAATGGTCGATAATGGCAATCTCACTCATCTTCCGCAAGCTTACCGCAATTTGGTCGAGTTCCGGATTGTAGTCCATGCTGTTAATCATGAACGACTCGTGGCCTGTCCAATCAAAAGTGGCAATCGCATCCATGTTTAGAAGCTCCGGATGTTCCGTTAGGATACCGTAGTTATTAGCGTCGGGGTCACGTTCCTGAATGACATGATCTCTGGTATTCCACTCCCAGACAACATCTCCCGTTTCCCGATCTAGTTCTACAACACCATCCGTGACATCGGGAAGACCAATGGAACCAAAATTGTACCCTAACTCAAGAAACTCCTCCTGGCTAAAGTTCCGCCGCGCAACACAGAGGTAATTTTGGTTGGGGAGCAATATAACTTCGTATTCAATACTCAAGTCAAGATCATCGTGCTGGACTTCATTTACCAGATTCCCATCCCAGTCCATTTCGCGAACCGTGAAGCGGTCCGAGATGTACAGCAGGTTACCATTTGGCAAAAGTTTGGGGTGAAAGGAAATGGACCCAGTCTCCCAACTATTGACCAATTCCCCACAATTATCCACGAGATAAACGTCGGGAAAAGAATTGTACAGGGTGTAACTGGGCATAGCCTCCTCCGTATTGAGAATGATACCCGATTGCGCATTAGCTAAACTGAAACAGCAGCTAAGGAGCGATACACACAAGGTAGTTAAACTAAAAGTTAGATAGCAGCGCATAATATTTGAAATAACGTTAGGGCACACAAGGCCCTTGCGGGTGAAAATAATCGTCTAGCAGGTGGTCCGTTTAGTATATCACAACTTCACCATCTTCTTCGCTTGCCGAAGCTGAGATATGGCATCCTGTAACTCAAACACATACATTCCCTTGGCTAAGGCAGCTACATCAACCTCCACCTGGGCAAAATCGCTACGGCCTTGCTGGACCAATTGCCCCTGGGTATTGTAGAGTGCCCATTGCAGGCCATTTTCCGCATTATTTTGCAGGTATACCATTTGTTCGGCTGAAAAGTAGCGCAAGCTGAACGACGCAGTACGAGTTACTTCTTCGGTATTGCTGATCAAGTCACACTCGTAGGTACTATTGGTGTTGGGAGCCGTGCCGGTGGGCGTAAGATCGCGCCCCTCAAAGGCTGGATAGTCTAGCGGATACTTTTCCGTACGATAAATATAGGACACAAACGGCACCGTGTAGCTCCAAACCACTTCTCCATCTGGATTGATCTCTAGCAAGCGACCGTCGACGCCTTCGGTGATGTAAATATTTCCGTTAGGAAGTATTTCTGCACCCGAGGTATAGGAAGAATAAAAACGAGTACCCGTCTCAACATCACTGTAGCGAATAGTAGGTAAAACTGGTCCGTAAGCCTCTCCGTCGACCAAGGAATAGTTGCCTTGACCGTCTACGGGGGGCTCTATAATTGGAACCGAAGAATAACGATCAGCAGTTGATACACCGGGGCGGTTTAGGCCATTATCGTAAACCGTTAAATAACCGGTGTACGGCCCTTCCGTAATCCAATTGGGATTATGCTGAAAGAACAGTTGGCGATCATCTATCGTACCCCGACCGTAGTTCTGTGGATTACCCCAGCGGTAAAGAATATCACCGCCTTTTCCCGAATTACCTCCGCTATGCCCGGCCGCTTCCTCCGTAGTGGTGGAGTGGTCAATAATGGCTATTTCACTCATCTTCCGCACACTGATCGCAATTTGGTCCAACTGCGGATTGTAGTCCATGCTATTGATCATGAAGGACTCGTGCCAGGTCCAGTCAAAAATTCCTATTCCATCGAGGTTGAGCAGTTCAGGATGTTCGGTCAAAATACCGTAGTTTCCAGCTTCTGAATCGCGTTGTTGAATGACATGATCTCGGATATTCCATTCCCAGACGATATCTCCCGTTTCACGATCCAATTCCACTACGCCATCCGTTACATTGGGGGTCCCTCTGGTCCCGTAATCGAAGCCAAGATCAAGAAACTCTTGTTGACTGAAGTCGCGGCGGGCCACACAGAGGTAGTTTTGATTAGGTAACAAGATCACCTCGTATTCAATACTCAAATCCAGGTCGTCGTGTGATACTTCGTTCACCAGATTTCCATCCCAATCCAGTTCACGCACAGTAAAGCGATTAGAGATGTAAACGAGGTTGCCATTGGGCAATAATTTCGGGTGGAAAGAGATGGAACCCGTATTCCAGGTATTGATTAGTTTTCCGCAATTATTCACCAGATACACCCAGGGTACCGACTCGTAGAGGGTATAACTAGGCATGGCCTCTTCGGTATTGAGCGAGATTCCGGTTTGGGCCTTACCCTGGTTAAAGAATAGGGCAAAAAGTAGCGTGAACAGAAAAGTAGAGCGAGAAGTTAGATTGAAGCGCATTGTTCTTAAAATGACGTTAAGAGCTACTGGAGCCCTTTCGGGGTGAAGAAAAATCGGGTATCTTAAGGAAGTAAACCATTGAACCCCACATCTTCAAAAATATGAAAAAAAGCCTACTCTCTGTTCTGTTTTTGCTTTTCATCTGTCAGCTGCATTGCCAGATTTTTTCTGGTTGTTTAGAGATTGATTTTGAGGAAATTCCCAACCAAACACCCTTCGAAGGGATGGTCATTAGTGACCAGTATTTTGCTTCTCACGGCATCACCTTCACGCTGGAAAACGGACAATCGCCGGTGCTAGCTCAGGTGGGTGGTGCAGTCACGGCCTTTGGGAGTTTCTGGGGTAATGACGAGCCCGTACCCGGATCTGACATCGGTGAATTCTTTCTCACCGACGACGGTAACCTCTTCGGGCTCGACATGATTCCAGTGATCGTAACCTTCGCCAACCCCATCGACAGCTTCTCTACTTGTGTGCTGGATATTGACTTTGATGAATTCTTCATTTTGGAAGCGCGTGGCCAGAATGGCGAAACGATACTTGCCGACACTATTTTTTCCGGCGACCCCAATACCGGGGATGGTGTTCCCAGTTGCTGGGGCTTTAATTTTGATGGCTGCGAAGGCAGTATTTACTCCGTTCGCTTTGAGGGGTTCCGTCAACAATCAGGAGCTTTTGGTCTGGGAATGGACAATTTTAGCTTTTGCTTTTCGGGGGTCGACCTCGTCAATCAAATTGGGGTGGAAGTCAATGATCCCACTTGTGAGGTGGAGACCGGAAGTCTAAATATTATTAATCAAGGAGAGGGAGACTATCTCTATTCTCTAGACGGGATCAACTACCAAAGTTCTCCCATTTTCACTGGTTTACCCATTGGCACTTATGACTTGTTTGTACAAGATCCCACCGGCTGCGAAGCGGAGTTTAGTGATATCGAAATTGAGGCCTTCGTTCCATTAGTGATTAATGATGTACTGGAAATCCCCACCAGCTGTGGCGAAGACAATGGTGTCTTGAGCATCAATACAGATCCCAGCTTTGGCGTCAATTACTCTATAGATGGGGTCGACTTCTCTACCGAAAACAGTTTTACGGATTTACCTCCCGGTACCTATCCCGTCTTTATCCTAGACACGGATGGATGCCCATATACCACAACGGCCACTATCGGCCCCAGTACAGCACCGCAGATCAACGGTCTGGTAACGACCATAGATGGATGCAATGACGGTTCGGGGCAGTTGGTCTCCAGTGCCAGTGGAGGTACAGGTACTTTGACGTATAGCCTTAACGGTGGTCCCAGCCAAGCCACCGGTAATTTCGACAGTCTCTTTGCCGGCCAGTATGTACTGGAAGTAATCGACGAAGACGGCTGCCTGGTTCGCGACACGGCCGAGGTAGAAGGCGGTCCCTTGCTACTCATTGAATCCATTGCTACTACCCCACCTGGTTGCTCCGCTCCCGATGGTGAAATTGTTATTCAAGCCTCCGGCGGTACGGGCAACCTGATCTACCTGCTGAACGGTAACCAATGGTCGCCCAGCCCCATCTACACCCAACTTACGGCCGATACTTTCGACATCACGGTGGTAGACGCGGTTGGCTGCACCGCTAGTGCCCAAACGAGCTTACCCATTCCCGTTTGTCCCGTCTTCATCCCTAATGTCTTTTCCCCTAATCTGGATGGTCAAAACGACGAATTCCAGGTCTTCACGAATGGGAATTATGATGTTGGCGTTCGCAAGTACGAAATCTTTGATCGCTGGGGTGAATTGGTCTGGCGCCGCGAAAACTTCACCATCCACACTTCCAAAGACTGGTGGGACGGTTACTTCCGCGGAAGGCCCGCCACACAAGGCGTATACGTATACGTGATTGAGCTGGAGTACAACAATGGTTTTAGGGAGGTACGTGCGGGGGACGTTTGTTTGATTAGGTAGTTCGGCCTGCGGCCGTGGTTAGTGAATTTAGTTGATTTGGTTCGGCCTCCGGTGTCGGCCTTAGTTAGTTAATTTGGTGAATTTAGTTTGGCCTCCGGTGTCGGCCTTAGCTGGTTGGTGGATTTAGTTAGATGGTTTGAGGGTTGGATGGTCAAGAAGTTTTGTTGTAATAATGATCCAGTACAGCGCATAGCTTTCTGTTGATGTGACTTTCACTTTTATTGTCACCTCCATTTTAATTCTAATTCTTATCCTAATTCTAATTCACCTTGGTGCTCTTGGTGGTTCAAAACAATCAACATCGTACACTAATCTCGCATTTGTTGCTATCCTGCCCTACTTTTTCGTAGTTGCGACATGGATTTTCCTGATTTTTGTTGTTTCTTGGATCATTAGCGGGAAAAACCCGTAGACATCCCCTATTGACAATAGAAAAGAACAAACACGAAACGCATCATCCCTTATACCGTGCTACAGTGGTTTGGAACACCGAGCGGCTAGCTTTTAGTGTGGTACGTGCTAACGTTAAACAGTTGTCCCTAAGCCCAACCGTTTTGTAGGCACTATGATTAAAAATATGCGTTTACTACACAATTAAAAAACAGAAAACAGGCATGATTTCTGCGAAAGTAGCGCAAATGATCGGTGAAATGCCAGCTGATATTGCTGGTGATCTGAATTTTAGTACAGATGAATACCTCCGCCGTTACAAGCGTGTACGGGAGGCTATGAAGAAGAAAAAGATTGATGCACTGCTCGTTTGCGGTAGCAGCGAATTCTTCTCTTCTCGCAATAGTAGCTTACGGTATTTCACCGGGCCCAATGTAAAAGCAGGTCTGGGGGTGAATTACGCCATCATTCCACTGAAAGGCCGAGAAGCGCTGGTTACCACCAATGGTCCACAGCTTTTCTCTTTCCTTAGTACGTACCCGCGTATTCCTATTGAGCCGATCGCTTCTCCTCCTAAAAAGGGGACGCTAAACGTGCCAGACCACGCTAAATCTATCATTAATTACTTGAAGACCGCTGGCTTGAATAACAGCCGTTTGGGTATCTCTAGCATGGACATCTGTCCGGCAGAGGTGTACATGGCTTTACACAAGGCCTTTCCAGAAACGGAATTAGTTGATGCCTTTGACTTGGTCAATGATGTGCGGCAGGTAAAGTCGGAAGAAGAGATGACCTTTCTACGACGCTCTGCTTTTATTGCCGATGTGGGGATGACAGCACTCATTGAGTACGTGCGTCCGGGGGTTTCGATTAATGAGTGCCTCCGCGTGGTAGATAATGCCATGATTGCTGCTGGCGCTACCAGTACCCAGGGATTCAATACGATTGGTGGTGGGACATTCCCCGATCAGATGGAGCGCAGTTTTAGGGGTTCACCCTACCGCTATCGGACTGGGGATATTGTCACCAATGAGCTCACCTCCGAATACAAGGGTTACTACACGCAAATATCTAAGCCAGTCTCTTTAGGCACCGAGCCTAACCAGGCTTTTCAGGAATACGAAAAAATCAATAAAATCATCTACGAGACCCTGTACGCCAAATTCCGCCCCGGAGTGAAGGTACACAGTGAATTAGATGAGACTGGAAGTGACTTGGCCAAGCGGATGTCGGACGGCGCCTGGGGCTGTATACAGTCGGTCCAACCTACAGATCTGGATCAAACCAGCCACCAAAGCGATGTGGCACTGCAACCTGGTGTAAGCTATACGCTCATGCCCTGGACCAGTCAGACGCAGGGCTGGAACGGTTCGGATGCGCTACCTCCGATTGAGAACTGGTCGGGCTATGCCTGGGGCAATACGCTGATCTGCACCAAAGAAGAGCCCATTGTACTGCACCAGACCGAGCTGGGTATGGTGATCAAGACCGAGTTCGATGAGATTCTCAAGGTACCTGAACTCGAAAAAGAACCTACCGACAGCGCAGATGGTAACTGGAAGATCAGTTTCTTCATGAATCTCTCTGGAGCGCAAGAAAAAGAGATGAAGGTCTCCGAAGAGGGTGCCTTTGTGGATGGTAACGCCATTCCCTTCACCTTCGACGATGGTTCTGTCGCCTTTGAACTTACCATTGGTACCCTCCAAGGACCACAACACCTGGAGTTTAAGGGTTGGATGATCGGTAACGAAATTGCTGGTGCTTTTAATCTCAAGGATACACCCACCACGGGGCAACGGAACCGTTTTAAAGCAGTTCGTTAACGAACTCGGAGATAGGAAGTGGGAAGTGGGAGATGTTACAATTATTCCGATCTCCCACTTCCGATTTCCCACCTTGAATTAGATTAAAGCTTAATTTTTCCTTTCGGGCCTTCTATGGTCAACCGAATTTTCGGTGCGGCGCCTTTGTAGACTTTCATATTCAGGCCCAGGCCGTGAATCGCCATCTTCATGCTCTGCGGAGCAGGGTGCCAAAGCTCAAAGCCGTAGTAGCGAACTTGCTCTGGCAGGCGATCGGTAGGATGGAAGGCAGAAGCAGACCAATCTACTGCAAAGGGCATCAGTTCTACGCTTGGATACGGTAGCGGCTTGAGCATGCGCCAACGCAGCAGCTCCCCGTCAGGAGTTTTGCGGCTACCTTCAATGATCTTACCGTGTTCGGGATGATAGGCTTGAACAATCTGCTGATCAACATCTAATTGCTCACTCTTCAGGCACCAACGGTTGAGCTGTGGGTAGGTTACCCAATCCATCCCCATCCAGGTTCCGCCTGCTGGTCGTTCACGGTCTTTCAGCTTAGCAATCACCTCCAGGTAAGCACCGTCCCCCAGGTTGAGCAGGGCATTATAGGTGCCTTCGTGCTCGTGCACACCACCAGGAACGGGCGCCACGCCCAGGTGCTTTTCCAATTCCGCACAGGCGGCATCCAAATCTGTCACCGCGTAAACAATATGGTCGATCTTCCTGCTCATGTAAAGCTTGTTGAAAACTTGCCGTTAAAATAACGAAAATCAGCAAGCTCTGAGAACAGAGGCGAGTGAGTCTGCCCAGTCATAATAGAAACAGAAATCTAGCATCTATTTTCGTGATGTAAAGCTTCTTGGGCACACAGTCCCATTACATGTAATGAGAGGTACTTTTTCATCACAAGCTCTCACTTGCCTGATTTACCATCTGTTAATGCAGCAAAAAGAAGCCACACAATCCGCTTCTCATAATGAACCTATTCCTTAGAGAAAGGTCTTAGCAAAAAGCATGAGGCTCTTGCAGAAATCTAAAAATGACAGAAGACTATTTTACAATCGTCATTATCATCGTTAAATAGAATTGTCAACTGTAATTCAAGCCCCCCCTGAGCGGAAGAAGCATTTTGTAAACCAGAGATATTGATATCGTAGCTGGCAGTGAATTGCGTACGCTCGTTTAACACACTGAAGCGCGGAACAAGCGCATCGCTCCGAAAGCCATCTATACCACGTGCCAAACGCAGTCCGGTAGCAAACTGTAGCCGCCAATCCTTTTGTGGAGTGTACTCCAGACCAAGACTTGTGAGTACCTGCCGATGTGGACGCTGAACGCGATAAACAAGCTGTGCAGGTATGGCGATCTTTTTAGAGAACTTAAAAAGTGCCGCTCCGTGGTAAACGTAATGATGTTCCAACCGTGGCGTAATTTCATCCGGTAACTGGTAAAATGAGAGTGGTGGTTTGGTAAGATGTTTAATAGACATACCCACTTGTGCACTCACACCTGTTGCCCTAGGCTTCTTTGCAAAAGTGAAGACCGCACCGATCCCCATATCCGCTTCACTACTACTGCTCAGCGCCTCCACTTCAGGTGGTAGGTCAGGATCATCAAACTGTTCATCAAAAGTGAGCTTACCTGGTCCTAGCTTATGAAAAACCCATCCCCCCTCAATTCCCGCCGACAAATAGGCAGACGACTGGCTATTATCAGATAGCAGGACTATTAATGAGGCAGCTCCGAAAGCATCCGCACGTTTCAAGGGAAAGTCACCGCGTTCATCACCGATGAAAGAGGCTCCAAGTCCGAGAAAGGTATTCCTTAAAGGCAGACAAATTCGGTGTTCAAACGAGCCAAAGGCCGTCTTGAAAGCACCATTGTCCAATACAGTTGACCATTGATGTCGATAACTTAGCTGTATACGACTACTGTAGGTATTCACCTGACCCACTAGTCCAGGATTGACAGCTAAGGCATTACTGCTGAAGAAAGAAAAGTGCGGATCTTGTGCCACGACGATACGGGACAGTAAGAGCAATAATACTGTGAGAAAATTATATCTGAACATAGGTTTTATGATCTGAATGTTAGGAAATAGGGTACGACTAACGGATGAGAAATACTTCCCCTGAAAATATATCAACTAGCCCATCGAAGTACTCAACTTGTGCCTTGTACACATACACGCCCGCTCCTAGCTTTTGCCCGCGGGTCGTTCCGTCCCAACCATCCATTCGTTCATTGGGTTGAATTCCCTGTCGCTCAAACAATACACCACCCCAGCGATCGTAAATTTCAAAAGACAAAATAGATTTTACTGCCAGTGGGTATTCGGTCCTAAGAAGGAAAATATCGTTTCGACCATCTCCATTAGGAGTGAAAGCATTGGGAATATAAATATCACGATTGATCATTAATTCAATCACAACGGTATCCATGTCCACACAACCATTTTGATCAACCATTGTGAGAATGTAGACTCGATCATCCGTTGGTAAAATGGTGGGTTCAGGACAGTCCGTACAGCTGAGGTCATTCGTAATAGACCAAGTAAAGACGGGCTCATTAGCATTAAAAAAGGTGCGAAGGGTTACGGATTCTCCCAATGTTAATTGCAAAGAATCTTGTTCAATATTTAGGGCTGTTGGTGCAGGTTCAATAATCTCCCGATCGTACCAAACGGTACACCCTCGGGCATCACTTACTTCCAATTCGTAAACGCCTGGCCCTAAGCTATCAAAACGGCTTACGGATACCCCACCCTCCTCGTAGTTAGGTCCGCGTAGGAAGACTTCGTAAGGAGCCGTTCCTCCACCACTCTCTTTGATTTCAATCACGCCATCATTTTCGCCAAAACAGCTGATATTACTTAGGCTGTCAATTACAAACACTTCCTCAGGCTGCGGCACCGTATAGTTGAGCATGGCTTCGCAACCTAATGCATCTATTATCACCAACTCGTATTCACCAGCGGCTAAAGGTCCCAGCAGACTATCCACTCCTCCCCCACTCCATGTCCAGTTGTATGGGGCTTGACCACCAGTGATACTGTTGAGGAGTAGCTGACCATCGCTACCGCCAAAACAGGTAGTCCCACTGATTGCTACTTCCCCCTCAATGGGTGGTGGAGAACTCAGGAGAATAGTCGTATCCCAACGGCAAGCATTCTCATCGGTAATTACCAGCTCATAAGTACCAGTACCTAAATTGCTCTGATCCTCCGTTTCAGCACCGTTAGACCAATTGTAATTAAAGGGCTGAGTTCCTCCCGCTGTAGTGATATCAATGGCTCCATCACTGCCACCATTGCAGGTGACATCCATGACAGCAGCGCTCCCCGAAATAGCTGCAAAAATGGTGATGCTTATGCTAGTAGTATCTACGCACTGATCATCCAAGGTGGCTACTTGCAGGCTGACCGTGTAAGTGCCAGGTTCAGCAAAGGCATGACTGGGGTTTTCTTCGAAGGACACAAATCCGTCTCCAAAATCCCATTCCTGGGTAACGTAAGGCCCTGTACTTCCATTCTCAAATTGCAAGTTCAGCTCGGCACAGGTAGGTGTAACCGGAGGAAGAATGATAGCTGTAGGAGCAGCAGCAATTGTCACTTGCCGGCTAATTTCTGCGGAGCAAAGTTCATCGATGAAAGCGGTGAGGGTCACCGTATAGGTCCCAGGACTGGCATAAACGTGAGTAGGACTGGTAGTTGTCGATGTTGTTCCATCGCCAAAATCCCACAGGTAGCTATCGGCCAAGATGGATTCATTAACGAAGCTAATCGAATCTGGGAAACAGCCGTCCATTGTCATGAAACTGAATGCGGGTTCAGGTAATGCTCTGACGAATAAAGGTTGAGCAATCGTATCTCGGCAGCCTAAGTCGTCAGTAACAATTTGGGTTACCACGTAATCACCAGCGCTTACGTAGACATGCGTAGGTCCACAATCGCCACTTATGTTGTCATCGCCAAAGGCATAATCACAAAGCAGGCTATTCCCGACAGCCTCACTGTTGAAGGTGATGGTTTGCCCCAAACAAAGGGAATCGGTAAAAGTGAAACCAGCTGTCGGCGGAGTAGAAATCTCTACTGTTTGACAGAGCGTAGCCGTACACTCCACTACGCTGGTCTGCGACACGGTAAGGCAAACCTGATATTGGCCAGGTGAGTCGAAGGAGTGGCGTGGCGATTCTTCTTCCGAAATTGGCGATCCATCCCCAAATTCCCAGGCGTAGGTCATCGTACCCTGGCTCGTATTGATAAATTGTAGCGTATCACCCGGGCAGCCTGTAGCCGGATTAACCCAACTGGCTACTGGCGGTGCTACAACTGTCACCAGTTTTTCAAAACTATCAAACCCACAACCAAATGCTTGTTGGGTTACCAGATATTCTCCTGGCGCATCATAGACGTAAACCGGATCAGAATTACTGGTACTATTACCATCTCCAAATTCGTAAAAGACCGGAACACCCAGCGTAGCAAAATTCACAAAGCGAACACTATCTCCAGCACATACGACGACCGGATCCGTATTGAAGAAGGCGGTAACATCTGTAGGCAGAATTTCCAAAGCCACACACCATGTATCCGCACCACAACTATTGGTCGTAACCAAGCAGATGTTAATCGTATCCACAACTTCGGTGATATAACTTATTACGGGTTCTACCGAATCGGTAGAGATCAACTCGTCATTAAGATACCATGCATAAGTATCTGGATTACCGACGGATACATTTGAAATCAGAATGGTATCGCCGGAGCAATACTCGTTTTGGTCCACACCAAACCGGGAGAGCGGTAAGGGTTCTACCGTAATAGTTTCTATTTGGCTATCCGTAGCACAATCATTGGAGACTACTAGTTCAAGCGTATAAGTTTCGGCAACACCAATTGCTTCCAAGAGGAGGTCGGCAGGATCGGCTTGTTCGCTCAGTAAGGTTCCGTTCAATAACCATTGATATTGAATATTACTACCCGTAGAATTATCGGTAATACTTACGACCAAAGGTGAACAGCGATCATTGTTAAAGTCTAATGAAAAATTGGCTACTGGTGGCGCCTCGATGGTGATCGTTTCCGTTGTGGTAACGGAGCAGTTCCCACGAGTAATTGTCACCGTAACATTATAGCTACCAGCACTTGGAAAGGTATGACAAGGTGCACTTTGAGAACTGCTACCTGTACCATCAAAATCCCAACTGATAGACGTAAAATCTGAGCTGGCTGCCGTAAGCGAAAAACACAAGGTGTTATCATTACATTCATCTACCTGGAAGTCAACGAACAGCTGTGAAACGGTCACAATAAAACTATCGCGATTGGAGCAGGATGGTAAGGCTGAATTGTCCACGTCATAGTACAGCGTGTACATTCCCGGGCCTATACTGGGGTCAAATACTCCTGCTGAGGTCACGCCCATTCCTGACCAGGTGCCATTTGGCGGATCAGCGGTGAATGTGTTAGGAGGATCATCAATACAAAGTTCAGTGTCCGGCGGCATCGTGATATCGGCCGTGACAATTGTTATCTCCGTTTGATCAGTGGGGATACAAGGTTCGTTGCCGTAGGTGACCGTGAAAGTACCTGCACCCTGGCTCGATGGGTTTAAGGTACCCGAAAAAGGTACGCCATCAATCATCCACATTCCATTTTCGGGGGTGGCCGCAAATACAAAGGGGCCATCCAGCGAGCAGATCGTTGTATCTGGTGTTTGAATATTTGCGACCTCTTGGGTCAGCACTAGGAAGGTATCGCGTAGCACGCCGTTTTGGCAAATACTGTTAGCGCCGCTCAGTTCAACGAAATAAATACCCGGCTCTAGCTCTTGGGGAAAAGTGCTTACCTCCATCCCGTTGATGGTGTAGACTACGTTCTCCGTCAGCAGTGGACTTGGGGTATAGGTAAGCGAGACGCAACCGTCATCCTGCGGATTGAGGGCCAATTCTCCACCCTCGACGACGATCTGCAGCGTATCACTATCGGGCACATCACAAGGACTATTCACATCTAACACGACCTGGTAAGTACCTGGCTGCGTAATTTGGACAAATGCCGTATCGTTATCTACTCCTTCAATACTTATGCCAGAACTGGGTATGAAGGTCCAACTGTAGGAGGTTGAGTTCGAAGAACCATCTGCGTTCAGGCGAATGCCGCCACCCTCATTCAGACAAACACTATAGATATCATCTTGAAAAGCTACACTACCGGAATCGAGTACCGCCTCGGCAATTGGCAAAGCATTAACCGTGATATTTCGAGTAGTGGTTATTATTCCACATTCGTTAGATGCCGTTAGTGTTACCGGAAAAACACCCGCTGCTGGAAAGGTATAGCAGGGGTTCTCTTCTGCTGACGTACTCCCATCAGGAAAAGCCCATTCAAACTCCATGCTTTCATCATTCTCCGGACAGGTGAAATTCTGGAAACAGAATTCCTCATCGACACAAATAAAGCTCTCATCCGGGCTAAAATTTGGTCGGGGTGGAAAACGAAAGGTCAGGCGTTTTGAGATATTCTCTGGCTGGGTCGCACCGCCGTACTGTGCTTCGATGGCAATGGTGAAGCAAAAACCGTTGACAAAGCTTGGACATCCTTCACCGTAGGTACAGTCATCCAAAAACTGCGCGATGGGATATTCATGTTCCAGGATGAGATCATCCCCTGGGAGAATTTCCACCGGATCTGTACCGTCACCCCAATCCAGAAATATCACGGTGAAGGCAAAATCGGTATTGGGTGTAATCTCTATTCGTACTAGACTATCAGGGTAGCAGCGGATTTCCGTACCATTCAAAACTGATACGGAGAGTGTTTCTTGTGCCACTACCGCAGATACATTCCAAAGCAATCCGAAAAGCAGTAAACAGCTCCAAAGCTTTATATGGGTTTTCATCGACAGGATTTAGTGTGTTGTTCTTAATTTCAGCGCTTACACAAAGTAAGAATTAGTTAGATGGGAAAGCAGGCTTTACAGCTAAATTTAGTTCTTCGTTTCCACTGATCCACACTGACTAAATCGCATATCGTTAGCAGCAGTTATTTTTAGTTTCTGACCCCTGTTATTTTACCGCAGTGGTAGTAGCTCTAGATCCAATCGCATTGACTGCCGACTCAAGCATCCATCTCCAGCAAAAACAGGAATAACACCAGATAAGGAATCCCGAGTAGGATAGAACTAATGGCCGTGATACTAGTTGTCCCAATGAGGCTATCTGCCAAGTGGACAAACATCCAAACCGGAAGGCTGAGGAGCATTGTCCAGGCCAACCACGTCAGCTTAGGGCCGTAGGAATGCCTGCTTCGCCACAATTGCACGGCCGCCAGCATGATTGCACCGGTGAGGAGCATTAACCAAGGGCGAATAAGTTGCAGCTGATCAACCAATCGATTCAGGTACTTCTCTGCATCACCGGAGCATCCCCCAGCGAGGTAGCAGTAGCCAACTTCCCAGAGATCCTGCGAGGCGAAGGCCATCCCCTTGGTATCCGTTATCAACAAGTAAGCGATCAAATA
>JBCBWU010000113.1:1316-23729 GCA_039816955.1 Bacteroidota bacterium | reverse complement strand
ACAGCCAGATACATCCACGACGTCGACGTTACTGATGATGAGTTGAGTAGGTTCGCTAATGGTTACAGGACCCCAATTTACCGCACAGGTGCCGTCGTCATTGCGTACCCAAACGTCGTAGGTGTTGGCCATGAGGTTGGGGAAGGCATTGGTGCTGGTGTATGGTCCGCCAAAACCGTCGATGCTGTATTCTAAACTACCAGAACCGCCGGAAGCGAAGATTTGAATAGAGCCATCGTTAGCGCCACAATCGGTGATGTCGTCGGCATCCACATTGTTGATACTGGGTTGATCTGGTTCGTTGATGGTTACAATGCCCCAGCTTACGGCGCAGGTGCCGTCGTCATTGCGTACCCAAATATCGTAGGTGTTGGCCATGAGGCCAGTAGGAAAATTGTCACTGCTGTATGGCCCACCAAAACCGTCGATGCTGTATTCCAAGTTACCGGAGCCACCGGAGGCAAGGATCTGAATAGATCCATCGTTCGCCCCACAGTCTGTAATATCAGTAGGAATGACATTGTCGATGTTGGGCTCAGAGGGGACATTGAAAGTAACTAATCCGTATTCCACGGGACAGGTGCCGTTGCTATTGCGTACCCACACAAAGAGGTCACTACCGCTAAGACCCGTAATGAAGTTGCCGGGAATCCAGGGGCCAAATTCACCGGAGATACTGTACTCGTAAGTGCCCAGCCCAAGTTCGGCGATAATTTCAACAGTGGCATCGTTTACGCCACAGTCGGAAGGATCAGTTGTGATGACCTGGACGATAGTCGGAGGTTGTGGTTCATCAATGAAGACAGTACCCCAATTGGTGGCACAGGTGATGCGCTCGTTGGGGCGTACCCACACATCGTACGAGTTGCTTATCAGACCAGTGAAAGTATTATCAAGTTGATAAGGGCCCCCAGGACCATTAATACTATACTCCAAGAGTCCAACGCTGATGCTTGCGGTAATGGAAATAGAGCCATCACTGCCGCCACAATCCGATACATCCTGAGGAGTGACAGCAGAAATGACGGGGAATTCCCCCTCGGCCACATTCTCAATGCCCCAGGAGGTCAAACAAGTGCCATCATCGTACTGCACCCAGATATCGTAGTCATCGCTGGCCAGGTCAGGAAATACACCACTGCTTTGGAAAGTTCCGCTAGGGCCAGTAATGCTGTACTCCAGATTGCCGGAGCTGCCACTTGCGGTGATGCTGATAAAACCATCATTGGAACCACAGTTTTGAATGTCAGAAACAAAGACATCGCTGATCACGGGGGCGTCGGGTTCATCAATGGTGACGGTACCCCAAAAGGTGAGGCAGGTGCCGTCGCCGTTACGTACGTATACGTCGAAGTCGTCACCACTTAATCCGTTAAATGAAGCAGCAGGACCAAATGGCCCTCCGGTGCCGGTAATGCTGTACTGTAAGTTGCCATCTCCGCCTATGGCGTCAATTAGGATGGAGCCATCAGCGGCACCACAATCACTTACATCTGTGAAGCTTACATCATTGATTTGAGGTGCTTGTGGTTCATTGATGGTAACATCTCCCCAAAAGGTTTCACAAGTCCCATCGTCATTGCGCACCCATACGCTGTAGGTGCCAGCAGTTAGATTGATAAATTCACTACAGGTTCCGCTAGGATTATCCCAGGGACCTCCGCTGCCGTTGATACTGTATTCGTAAAATTCATTGGCTGAGCAGACCGACATAGCGCCGTCACTTAGGCCACAGTCCGAAATATTGGTGGGGTCAACGGTAATGAGGTCAGTGTTAATTGAATTGGGTTCTGTGAGCTCGAAAGTACCATAATTAACGGGGCAGGATTCGTCACCATTACGTACCCAAATATCATAAAGACCAGCGGCTAAATCATTGAAAATGTTGAAGGGTGACCAGGTGCCATTGATGCCAGTAATGCTGAATTCCATCTGTGGATTGTAGTTGATCGGCAGGCCGATACGGATCGTGCCATTACTAAGACCACAGGTAGAAACGGAGGTGATAGTAATATCACTGGCTCCGTTAATGATCGGCGCTTCCGGCCCACCGACAGTAACAAAGCTGTGGAAGGTGGGGCAAGTACCATCTTCATTGCGTACCCATACTTCGTAAATGGCGGGCGCCAGTTCATCGTAGTTCATCTGAAGGCTCCACGTTGGGCCATTACCGTTGATGCTATACTCATAGGTGATAGGTGATTCGATGGCAATACTGCCGTCCGTAGCTCCACAATCGCTAGCATCGGTAGGAGTAATGGTGATATTGCCGATGAGTGGCCCCAGCGGTGTGCCTACCGCAAAGAAGCCATAGGAAACTGCGCAGGTGCCATCGCTATACTGCACCCAGACATTATAGCTGCCAGGAGCCAAACCATTAAAGACGTTGCTGAATTGCCAGTTTTCAGCGCCATCAATGCTAAACTCCATATTGTCTTCGTAGTTATCGGGTAAGGCAATGGTAATGGAGCCGTCGTTGGCGCCACAATCAGATACGGCTGTGGTGCTGACGTCACTTGGTGAAATAATTGGGGGTTCAGGAGCGGTTAGGGTTATGGAACCCCCACTCGTGAGGCAACTGCCATTGGTGTAGCGTACGAAGATGTTGTATGTGCCCGCGCTTTGATCGGTGAAGACTGGATCAGTGCTGTAAGGTCCGCCTTCGCCGGTGATGCTGTACTCCAGTGTAGATGTACCAGAGGCAGTAATGGTCACACGCCCATCATTGCTATTACACCCCGTAGGATCAAGACCAGTGACTTGTGAGATCATAATGGGGCTCACGCCGTTAACGGTGACCGTGCTGTAGAAAGCCGCACAAGTGCCATTATTATTCCGTACCCAGGTGCTGTAGTTTCCGGGAGCAACGCCCGAAATGCCCGGAGCATCTACCCATGGACCACCGGGGCCGTTAATGCTGTATTGCAAAGGAGCTATTCCGCCGCTGCCGGTTAAGCTGATTGTGCCATTTGGCGGGCTACACTGAGTGGAAGAGGTAGTGGAGTGACCAGAAATGCCCGGCTGGGGTGGGTCTGTTAATTCTACTTCACCATAGTTCGTTGGGCAGCTGTCATCTAGGTTACGGACCCAAACGTCGTAGATACCAGCTGGTCTGCTAAAAAAGGTGTTGGAATCGACCCACGGTCCATTAATACCAGTAACACTGTACTCGTAGGAGCTAACGAGGGTGCTACCTCCGCCACCTTCTACGTTGATCACGATAATGCCGTCATCGGCACCACAATCTGATGGATGTGTGAGCTCAACGTTTTCGATTACAATTGGCTCGCCATCCCCAAATAAGGTGACCGGTACGGGCCAGATGGTTGTACAGGTGGTTTCGGTATTCTGAACGGCAATCGTGTAGGTACCTGCCGGTAGGTTATTGATGGTGCTGGTATTGATATAGGTTTCGCCGCCGTCCACACTATATACGTAGAATGGACCAACAGGGAAGCTATCATCCGCAAAAACCTCGATTGAGCCATTGCTTTGGCAATTGGTAGGATCAGTGGTGTCCACGGAAAAGATAGTGGGGCAATCTTGAGCTTGTAGCGAATGGGGCAGCGATAAGCTGATAATTAATAGTGCGCAGATGCTCAAGGCGCTGGTGCGTAACGAGGTACACCTGATAGCGTAATTGCGGATAGCGGATGGTAGTAAACGTGTTTTCATAAGGCTAAAAACTTAAGCGGTAGTTCAGGCTGCCATTCCAATCCTGGAAGGCGTTGAAGGGGCTATCGATAATGGTAGAGCGGTTATTGACGTAGGATATTTGAAAACGCAGCACTTGCTTATCACTAATTTCAAAGAGGCTCCCGAGCCTACTTTCCAAAACTCGGTTACTGTTGGTTCCGTTGGTTCTAACACCAGAGTAAGAACCTCCAATATCCAGAGTCCACTTGTCTTCGATTACCTCCTTTTGCAGGGCCAGCGACGGACTATAAATCGTGGACTGTAGATTGCCAAAATCGGTAACATTAGCTACCGCACTAAGGGTGAGTCCCAGACGCCGTTCTTCTTGGTTCCAGGTGTAGGCCACCACCAGAGAATAGAAGTCGTTTTGGGTGGTGGTCTCAATCTCGTCACCGTCGACTGTGTTGGCCGTTTGGTAAGCTCCCGAAAAAGTCAGGGTAGATTGTCCCTCGGTGTCCAGCAGATAAGTGGTGGCTACTTGGGCGCTCAGGTTAGATTGGACAATAACAATAGAGTCCACTACTACGAAGGGGACCGTGTTGACCCTTTGCCGTAAGGTATAGTTGAAATTGCTGAGCGATACACTGGAGGTAAGCCGTTCGTTGAAGGTAACACCCAGGTTGAGGCTACCAATTAAGCGCGTACCGTCCGTAGTCGTATTGTTGGAAAGGCCATTACGTTGCAGGCCAAAGTTGGCTGCGAGGTTTACTTTATTGTTGAGTAGTGTCGTATTGGCACCCAGACTGAGTTGTTCGGTATCGTTGAGGAAAGCAAGTGTTCCCAGTGAGCGATAGCCTGCTCCTAAGTGCTCAAAACGCAAATTGAATTGTGCAATTTTAGGTGAAAACCCGATGCTAAAGTTATAGGCTTGGTTGTAGGCCGTGGAACTGCGTGGTTTGAATAACCCTAGGATACTTCCGTTAAGACCACTACCGGGATCATTGATCAGGGGGGCGGTGTTGTCTCTGCTCAGGGCGCTGTGGGCAATATTGAAAGCGACGTTGAAAAGACTGCCCAGTTGTTTTTGCCCCTGGAATTCCAGGACCAAATTCTCTTGTGGTCGCAGCAGGCTACTATCGGGAATGGTGATGGAGTTCTCGTCGTCACGTGCACGGAAAAGAACGGCCCCAAGCTTATTCTCGCCGTCATCATAACCCACTTTGATGCTGCTACCAATGCGTCGGTAAATGGGGTCCAGGTTTTGGATAGCTCCGGCCTCCGCCAAACGGGCCCGGCGTAGCCTCCCGTGCATAGCGCCAAAGTAAAAATTGCCGGGCGTGAGTTCTACACCAACTCCTTTAAAGTTGTGGCCGTTTAGGGTGTACGGAGAGAAGTTCAGAGAGCGATCACCGAAGTGCAATTGGATCCACTTGTAAGAAGGACTGAATCCGTAAAAGGCGTAGGCTGGTAAACGATAGGTAGTATTACCGTCGGAGAAAGCCGCGGTGAAAGGACCTTTGATGCCCAGAAAGTCAATCAGTAAACTGGCGTTAATTCGCCCTTGAAAGGGATCAGTACGAGCTGTGATTCCAGAAATATTATTCCAGCGAAGGCCTGCTTGTAAGCTACCATTCACCCGAAAGTACTCTTTGGACTGGATGCGATCCTGGATGTCTTTCCAGAAGCCATCAACCGCTTGTGCGCTGGTGCTAGCCACCAGGGACAAGAGGAGGGTAGTAGACAGTGTCAGTTTTAAGAGGCGTATGTAGTTCTTCATACCTTTTGGGGACAAAAGAGCGTTAGGTCAGCTGCACGCCAAAACGTGAGCCAGGGTACCGAGTAGACTATGTTATTGTTTGGGTAAATACAGAAGCTGGTTTCCGCTACAGCGGGAACCTACTTTGGGTGAGGGATGAACGAACGTTAAGTGTAAGTCGGATGTGAGCGCGCCTTATTAAGCGAAGTCAAAATATCTACAATGATAAAAAGGAATCAACTAAAATGCAAATGAACAAGGTCGGCTATTCGGGCTGTTTCGTCTGCTCAGACCCTGCCAAGAGTTGATCAATTTGCTCCAGGAAGAGGTCCACTTTCTCTTCTTTAGTACCGTCAGCATAAGCACGCAAGTGGCGGTTTTCATCAATCAAAAGTATCCAGCCAGAGTGGTCAAAACCACCAGGAACGTCTGGTGCTTCCAAGGCGGTGCTGATGTAGTCATACGTGATTGCGTAGATGGAGTCGCGATCTCCGGTGACGAAGCGCCATTTTGGGGTGTCGACTCCTAAACCGTTGGCGTACTTCTTAAGCTTGCCAACGGTGTCACGCTTCACATCAATCGTGTGGGATAGCAAAGCTACCCGATCATCATTTTTGTACTTATCATGAATACGCAGCATCTGCGCTTTTACCTTCGGGCAAATGGTAGGGCAGGAGGTGAAGAAAAAATCAGCGATGTAAATTTTATCTTCAAAATAATTGTTAGTGACCACCTGGCTATCCTGGTCGACGAAGGCAAAATTGCGGATTTGATGATACGAGGTATCGCCAGTTTCTGTATCAATGTCGTGAAAACCGAGGTAGGGTAGGGTGTCAGAACCTGGCTGTCCGCAGGAATAAAGGCTAAAGACTAAGCAAATAGCCATCAGTGGAATCGGAAGGAACTTTTTATGGTCCATGTCATACTGTATTTAAACGTGCGAAAAGTCAGTTCTGAAAACCCCTGCTGCTTTGCCTAGTTACCAGCGCGTTCTTTCAATAAGCCTTTGGCTGTGGCCAAGCTACTATTGATATTTTCTGCCACTTGATCAATATCTACTTGTTCTTTATCAATAAAGGCCATCACTGCGGCATGGTCTTCGTACTTTTCGCGTAATACTGAGCGTTGGTTATCGCTAATGCGCCCCATCCAATCATTCATCCCTTGTTCTGCCTCTTTTAGGTCAGCCAATGATTGTTGTACGCGAGGATGAAAGTCATTAGCTTCTACCGCTACTTCTTGTCCTAACTCCTCCAACTCTTCCATGGTTTCCTGCATTTCGTAGAGTACGAGTGGCATAACCTCATCGTGTACAGCTATCATTTTTTTCCAGGCATCATCCTGTTCAGCAATCTCATCAGCGCTAAACTTTGGTGGTGGGCCACAGGAAACAAAGAATACAAGAAGGAAAAAAAGCGAAAAGCAACGAGTCAGCATAGTACTTAATTTCTTAGGTTTGCTACAAAGGTAGTACCCAACAGGAACCTTTTCCATAAAAGCTTCCGTTTTTACCTTTGCTTGACTTATTATATCTATTTAAAAAACGAGAACCCCATGAGTCCGGAATACCTAAAAAGCTTAAGCAAATTCTTGTCGCTAGTCTTGCGGCATAAGCCCGAAGTAGTGGGCATTAAATTAGATGAAAACGGCTGGGCCGATGTAGACGAGCTCATCGAAGGGGCCTTGGACAAAGGCAAAGAGATGGATCTACCCATATTAGAGGCCATTGTAGCCAGCGATGATAAGCAGCGCTACTCCTTTAACGAGGACAAAACGAAAATTCGCGCTAATCAGGGCCACTCCGTTAAAGTTGACCTGGGACTGGAACCCGTGAAGCCGCCGAAGATTCTGTATCACGGTACGGTGGAGCGTTTTGTGCAAAGTATTATGCTGAAGGGCATTGAGCCGCGTTCGCGCAATCATGTCCACCTCTCCGAGGATGTCGACACGGCCACTGATGTAGGAGAACGCCGTGGCGATGCCATGATTTTCAAAGTCTTTTCCGGTGCGATGTACCGCGATGGCTTCCACTTCTACCAATCTGCCAATGGTGTTTGGTTAACGGATCACGTGCCGAACAAGTACCTGGATATGCTTTAAGTGGTGGAGTTGGTTGTTTGGTAGATGTGGTGAATTTGGTTTTTTGCTGCGCTTGACTGACTTCTGATGGTTTCGCGGAATTATTGAGTTTGTTCTTTAATTCTTACCATTTTTTGGTTTCGCGAAATTTATTCCGCCGTAAGTAAGCATAATATAGGCATGTACTTACTCGGATGTCTATGGGGCTCCGCTTCACACAACGCTAAGCGTGGTGTAGCGTCAGGCCATACGGGCGCTCCCGATGGTCGGCCCTTCTGTCCTTAGCCCTTGCGCCGTCCCGGCGCCAAGCTCCTGCCAGGGCAGTCGCACATTTAGTTTCGTGGAATTCAGTGCCCTTTAGGTTTTACTGCGGAATGATTGACTTTGTTTTTTAGTTCGTCCCATGTCTTTGGGATAAGGTAATAGCGTTTCTACTCGAAACCTGCTTTGTAATTGGAGTCTTTGAATAGTACTTTGCTCATGGCGTTGTTCATTTTTTCCATCGCAAAAAAACGAACCAAAAAATGCTCGCCCCGCTAAACTCGCTCCGCTCAAACAGTACCAGGGCAGGCCTCCCGCCCTTCATGACGTGTACAATCTAGCGTGGGACAGGTAATAAAACAGACCATTAATTCTGCGAAACCAGTATTCATACCCATTGAACATCGTTGGTTGTTATTTTATCTACAAAAATGGATATTTAATCGAATTGCCCATTCGTTGTACTTTTGTTTTATCTACATTTATGGATAAATAAGAGTACAGGCCAATGAAAGGCACGCATTTAGGAGAGTTTGAAGAGATCATCTTACTAGCCGTAGCGGCATTGCAGGAAGACGCCTATGGCCTGGCCATCAAGCGAGAAATTGAAGAGCAAGCCAATCGCCGGGTAACGATCAGTGCGGTTCACGCGGCGGCTAACCGACTAGAGGATAAAGGCTATCTAAAAGCAGAATTTGGCGAAAAATCAGCCCGCCGCGGGGGAAAGCGTAAAAAGGTATACCGGGTAAGCCTAGAGGGACAATACGCGCTGCGTGCTGCGCATGAATTACGCCAACGCATGTGGCGACGCATTTCGCCTTCAACCTTCCAGATTGATCTCTCGTGGTAGGGGAGGAACAATATTACGAACCCCCAAGTCGTCCGTTGCGGCTCTTGCGCTGGTTTTGTGCCGATCACTTTTTGGACGAAGTGGAAGGCGACCTTTGGGAACTCTACCAGGAAGAAGTAGAGCAGTACGGTGAAGCCCGAGCCCGCCGCCGCTTTTACACCTTATCCATCCGCTATTTAAGGCCGTACTTTTTTGATCGAAACCACCTTTCTTTTCAATCACTATACACACCCGACATGATCCGACATTTCTTTAAACTCGCGTTGCGTCAGCTGCGCAGGCAGCGCTTTTATGCCCTCATCAACATCAGTGGCTTTGCTTTGGGACTAGCTGCGTGCCTGCTCATTGGTTTGTTTTTGCGGCACGAACTGAGTTACGATAATTTCTTGAGTAAGTCCAATGATCTATACCGCATCACAGTAGCTTACAATGTAGGGGGACGTACCGGGCATACGGCAGTAACATCCACACCCTTGGGACCGCGTATGCAAGAGGATATTCCCGAAGTGGTCCGAGCTGCTCGCATTGCTCCGTCTATGTATGATGCCGGAAATAATCAGATTCGCCGAGCTACTGAACTAGAGAATCGTTATGAATCGGGATTCACTTATGCTGACTCACTTTTTCTAGAGATGTTTGATTTTCCCCTGGTCATGGGAGAGCGGAGTCAACAATTGCGGGAGCCACGAACGATGCTCCTTACTAAGCGTAAAGCAAAGCTCTTGTTTGGAGCTGAGAATCCGATCGGACAGCAAATTATTTTTAACAACAACGAAGAAAGAGCCTACACCATTACCGGAGTTCTGGCGGATCTACCTTCCAATACTCATTTCCAATTTGATTATCTACTGTCCATGTCGAGTTCCAGATCCAGTCAACAAGACAACTGGGGCTTCAGTAACTTCGTCACCTACGCAGAACTCATCCCCGGGACGGATCCTGAATTACTGACTGCTAAGCTGGTGGAAATGATCAAGGAGCGGAATGAGGAATACGCAAGCATGATTGCTGCCGGCAATCAGATTGATCCCATTTTGCAGCCCATTCGTGATGTGCACTTGCGTTCTGTGGGGGTCAGTGGTTTTTGGCAACACGGTAATTACCAATACATCTACCTCTTTGGCGGAGTTGCGCTTTTTATCCTGCTGCTGGCCTGTATCAACTTTGTGAACCTGGCCACCGCGCGCTCCAGCTTGCGGGCACTAGAGACGGGAATGCGACGCGTGCTAGGGTCCTTACGGCAACAGTTGGTAGTACAGTTCTTGTTGGAGTCCGTTTTGCTGAGTGCCCTGGCCTTGCTTCTGGCTCTGGGTATCGCGGTAGTGGGCTTACCTTACTTCAACGAATTGG
Organism: Bacteroidota bacterium; assembly: GCA_039816955.1. Classification (GTDB taxonomy): domain Bacteria; phylum Bacteroidota; class Bacteroidia; order Chitinophagales; family Saprospiraceae; genus Lewinella. Next base: position 13,797 of record JBCBWU010000113.1, on the reverse strand, counting down.
TAGGTCGTGAGCTGCAGCTTCCCTGGACAGAACCGGGCTGGTATGCGCTAATTCTGGGAGGCGTACTGGTCTTGGGGATACTCGTTGGTGCCTACCCGGCCGTAGTTCTATCTGGCTTTGAGCCACTGAAAGTACTGAAAGGCTATCTTACCTCTGGCCGTTCGGCCAATCGGTTCCGTTCTCAATTGGTGGTGTTTCAGTTTACAATAGCTATCGTATTAGTAGCGGGTACGCTAGTAGTACGAGAACAACTACACTTTCTGCAAGACCAACAGCTAGGCTTTGATAAGGAGCAGTTGATGATTGTTGAAGGGACACACATTTTAGAACAGCCGCAGGCATTTCGACAACAGCTGCAACAACTCCCAAGCGTGCACAAGGTAAGTATGGGAGGCTATGTCCCTGTGGAGGGATACTTTCGTAATGGTTCGGGTGCTTGGCGAACGGGAGCAGATAATGAGGAAAACCAACTATCGCTCGAAAAATGGTATGTGGACCATGAGTACGTTGGTACCTTGGATATGGAGTTGGTTGCCGGGAGAGACTTTTCTCGCGATATGGCAACAGATTCTACTGGGATGATCCTTAACGAGAGCGCAGTAAAAGAATTGGGTTTAGAAGACCCGGTAGGTGCGAGAGTTAGCTCCTATACTTACATGGATCAGCAGACCGGTGAACTATACTATGAGGATTACACCGTCATTGGCGTGGTAAAGGATTTTCATTTTGAATCCTTGCGCACGGATATTCAAGGTATAAGTTTAGTGCTAGGTGGCAATACGGTAAATACACTTGTGCGTCTGAATACCGATCAAGTGGAGCGGAGTATCCAAGACGTAAAGATGGTGTGGGCCGAATTAGCACCTGGGCAACCCTTCCGCTATAAGTTTCTTGATGAGCAATATCAGCGGATGTATGCTTTCGAGCAGCGGGCGGGTAGCATTATGTCTACACTTACTGGTTTGGGTATTTTTGTGGCTTGCTTGGGGCTATTTGCTTTGGCCACCTTCATGGCCCAGCAACGGCGTCATGAGGTAGGCGTGCGAAAAGTATTAGGGGCGAGTACTAAAGATATTGTGTTCTTGCTCACCAAGCGCTTTGTATTATTAGTAGTCTTGGCCATCGTGCTGGCTACGCCTATCGCCTGGTGGTTTGCTAAGGATTGGCTCTCTGACTTCGCTTATCGAATTGAACTCCGCTGGCCAGTTTTTGCCTTAGCGGGAGGCTTAGCCTTGATCCTATCAGTAGCTACAATGAGTTTCCAGGCGCTTCGTGCTGCGTGGACAAATCCTGTGGATACTATTCGGCGTGGTGAGTAAAGTAATAGGAGAGGTGGCCACAGCTCGATTTTCCACTTCTCCTTACCTTTGCGAGCTATGGAACAAAATACCATTCGCATTGGTGGAGTGCCGGAGCACTTCAACCTACCCATTCACCTGGCCATAGAGCAGGGCGCTTTTCAGCAAAGAGGTCTGGAAATGGAATGGACCACCTTCAAAGGGGGGACTGGCCAAATGACGGAAGCCCTGCGCAATGATACAATTGATGTTTGTATCCTACTTACCGAAGGGATCATCAAAGATATCATCGCCGGTAACCCTAGCAAGATTATCAGTAATTATGTGATCTCTCCACTTATTTGGGGAATCCACACGGCGGTGGATAATCCGCTGAGTAGGCACATGGATATTTATGATAAACGCTACGCCATCAGCCGTTTTGGTTCCGGATCTCATTTAATGGCTATTGTAGATGCGAATCGGGAAGACCATCAGCTACAACCAGAACAGTTCAATGTCATCCGCAATTTGGACGGGGCCTTGGAATCCCTGGCCAAGCACGAAACCGATGTGTTCTACTGGGAAAAGTATACGACTAAGCCTTACGTGAAGTCAGGTCAACTAAAGCGCGTAGGGGAGTTCCTTACACCCTGGCCCTGCTTTGTTATCGCGGCTACGGATAAGGTACTGCGTGAACAGCCAGATAATATCATCCGCATGCTCCGCACCATCCACGATGCGACTGATGCTTTCATGCAAGACGAAAGCGTCATTGAACTGGTGAGTGAACGCTACGGCATTACTGCGCAAAATGCGGCGCGCTGGTATCACAGCACGGAATGGGCCATTCATGGCTGGGTGAGCAATAAGATGCTTAAGAGCGTTTTGTATTCCTTGCGTTCAGCAGGCATTGTAAAAGAAGACGAAACAGTGCCGGATTTGGTATGGAAACGGGGGGAATAAACGCGAACCGAATAGGTGAGCACGGTGCACGGAGTGCGCAAGCGCTAGGGATAGTAGGGCCGACGCTAGGAGCGCCTGGATAGCCCGACGCTAGCCCGCAATTGAGCGGGCTAAAGCGGAGTGCCCAAAAAGAGGCTTTAGCCAATCATAAGCCCACCGTCAAAAAGTGTTTTTTCCACGAAAAACTAGAAATTTAGTTTTTTCGATGAGGGTCAGCGCTAACCTACCAAATTGTTCCTAGTGTAGCTAAAAAAAGCCGTGCTAAGTGGTTATTAATAATCTGATTATTAGGTTATTATGGTGTCATCACTATTGAGCTATTACATCTACCTGTTCCCTCTAATTCTCATTTTATTTTTTTCGATGAGCCCCCGTAAAGCCATCCTTCCACCAGTCTTAAAAAAGAAGGCGCAGCCTTTTGAGTAAGACTACGCCTTTGCATTTATCATCAGTGTTGGATAACCACCTCTTCGATCGTGGGCGGGCCTTCGGGTGTCCTCAGATGCACCCAGTACGTACCGCTTGGAAAGGAGGAAGTGTTGAGCTGCCAACCCTCCGCTGGCCATTGTTGGATCGACTGGAAGTAAAGTCGTTGGCCGAGAAGGTTGTAGAGATAAATCTCCACTGGCTGCTCTATCAAGTTTGCAGACTGTATTACCAACTGATGATTAGCAGGATTTGGGTAAATGCTCGCGCTAAAAAATACACCTCCGGGGAGTCCGGGGGGAGGTGCGTCAAAATCATTGTTAATGCATTCTATACTAGTATTATTGATGTGCTCACAGCCGTTCACATCGGTGATAGTCACGGAGAAATTTTGAGTAGTGTAGCCTAAGGTGTAACTGATTGTTTCGCCCGTAGGATCAGAAGTAATGAAGCCGTCACAGTCAATCATTTCCCACTGGTAGGTGTAAGGTGCGGTGCCGCCGCCTACTGTAACGGAAATCATATTATTGTCCGTATTGCAATCTACCGTTGTGGGGTGATTGAAGGTAGAGACCAGATCGTTTTCAAAGATGTCAATGCGTTGACGGGCTTCGGTATGGTTGCCGCAATCGTCGGTAGCAGTCCAGATGCGGATCAGTTGGAAGCCGTAGGTGGTGGTAATTACCTGTTCTTCGAAGCTGGTGTCTAGCGTTTCATCGTAATTGTCGCGCGGACGTACTTCGGCTACCGGAGGTAACTCGTCTACACAATACAGGCGTAGGTAATCTGGTACATCTAAAATTTCTGGAGCCTCATTGTCGATATAAGCCAGTATGATATTGATAGTTGTGGCATTACCGCAGGGGTCAGACGCCATCCACACTACATGATGCTGCGACAAAAAGCCGGTACCCAGGCAGCCTTCCTGACTTATGGATTCGATTTGGACGCTTACATCCAAAAGACCATTGCAATTGTCTTCGATATTGATCGCCTCGCTGGTAAATGGGAGGGGAGAATCAGGATTGCCGTAGGCAAATCCAACGGGGATCTCAAGAATATTGCCATCCTCAAGTCCGATGAGCAAAGGATGCACAAAGGTGAGTTGGGGAGGGATTTCATCCTGTAAGATGACGCGCTGCGTAGCCGTGCTTACATTGCCACAACTGTCAGTCGCGGTCCAGGTGCGGAGCAGTACTTCGCCGCAGCCGTTTAAGTTATGATTAGTTTCGGCCAGGCTAACCTCCGTTGCCATTTGGGTACATTCATCAAAGGCCGCTACATCCACGGGGTCGCTGGTAGTGCCACAAGCGTCGGCGGGTACATTTTCGAAGATAGGTCCTGTCTCATCAATGACGGCAATCCGTTGCTGGAATACGCCGGTATTGTTGCAGGCATCCATTGCTAGCCAAAACCGATCCACGAAGTTTGGATTGGCCGCACAGCTAGCAGGAATCTCTTCTGGGCCAGTAAAGAACTGATCAATGACCTCTCCACACTCATCAAAAGCAGTGGGAATAGGAATTTCTTCACCGCAGTTTAAGGTTAGCTCGGCTGGTGCTTCTATGGTAGGCGGTGTAGCATCTACCAGGTGGATGAAGAGTTCGTAAGTGCTGGTGTTTCCACAAAGGTCGCTCGCCGTTACACTTAGGAAATAGCGTGCTAGGAAACCATCCGCAACACAACCTCCTTCTCCTAATAGTTCCAGATTTTGATCCACCCGTACTTCTGTACAGCCATCTACTACACTGATGGCCGCTAGTAGATCAGGCGCCACAATTTCAATTCCGGCTTCACAGTCGGCGGCTACAATACCGGTGCTACCACTGGGTAAGCCAGTAAGGTTGGGGTAGTTGATTGTGATGCTGGGAGGCTCGGTGTCGCCCAGGAAAATGCGTTGAGTGGCGGTGGCCATATTGCCACAAGCGTCCGTTGCGGTCCAGGTGCGGTCTACGTATTGACCATCTGTACAGCTGATGGGGGCTACTTCTGTCAGTTCTACTAGCACAAAGTCGCACTCATCAATACCGTTGACGACGGGGACAGGTGGCAGGCTAGTCACGCAGGCATCTGCAGGTACACCCTGGAGTTGTGGTGGTGTATTGTCTACCAGGAACCAATTGAGGGTAGCGGTAGTACTATTACCACAGGCATCGGTGGCGGTCCAGTGGGTTTCAATGTAACCGCTATAACCATCTGCCTCACAGTCAAACTGGCCGAAGTCTTCGAAGGTGAACTGGATATCTACCTCTTCGCTACAATTATCAAAAGCGACAACACCATAGTCGAGTTGGGTGATCACACCATACTCCGCACAGTCGATGAATACATCGTCCCCATCTTCGTAAGCGCTAATGTATTCGTCAGCGAAGAGAATTGTTGGTGCTTCTTCATCCACTACCGTAATGAATTGGTAATCGGTGGTGGCATTACCACAGCCATCTCTGGCCGTCCAGCTACGGCGGATGATATAAGTCTCCGGGCAGCTTTGGTCTGTAATTTCATCAACAAAATCAATATCGGTGACGGCAGAGCAGTTATCCGCTGCGCTAGGTCTTTCTTCTGGAATCTCTTCGGTACAGGCCACTTCTAAATCATTCGGGAAGTCAGTCCAGAACGGTCCTTCGGAATCAATAATTCGAACCAGGAGTTCAAAAGTACTTACGTTGCCACAGTCATCCGTAGCGGTCCAGGTGCACTGCCAAATACTGAGAAAATCGGAGATGCCGCAGATACCTTCTTCCACCAGCTGGTGATCTATATCGAGGTCAATTTGCCCGGGATCGCATTCATCTTCTACTCGGATTCTTTCGGTAATGGCGGCGAAGGCCGTCCAATCTTCATCCGCCAGGTTGCATTCTACTTCTACCGTGCTGCCTGAGGGGACATCATAGTTGATCACGGGGCCCTCATTATCTACTACCGTAACGATTTGCGTATTGGTAGTTGATTGGCCGCATTCGTCGGTTGCCGTCCAGGTGCGCGTGATCGTTTCAGAAGTGCTACAACCCGAAATGGAGCTATCGCTAAAGGTGACACTTACTTCTCCGCAGCCACTGGTAGCAGTGGCCAAGCCGGTACTCGTAGGAGCGGAAGAATCATTGCAGCCAATGGTGGCATCAGGTGGGATTTGCAATACTGGTGGTACGTTGGCCGCTATAGTTATGATTTGTTCACAGCTGGTGGTACCTCCGCAGTTATCCGTTCCGGTCCAGGTACGGGTGATCGTTCCGGTATTGCCACAGGCAGCTGCGAAGCTATCCGAAAAGCTGATGTCTACCTCTCCGCAGGCGCTGTTGGCAGTAGCTTCACCAGTGGCGATAGGGTCTGTAGAACTATCACAACTCACGCTGATAGCTGCGGGGCAGTCCAAAATGGGAGCAGGCAAGGTGCCAGCAGGAATGGCACTAGCAGTAGCCATGCTAACCAGGGGCAGCAAGAGGCAGGAAATGATTAATCCGGACAGGATGACCAGGGATGGGTGCTTACCCTTGGGGTGTCCGCTTACCGAAGGGCGATACATTATGTTCATACGTGTTTGTTCTTACATCTGCTTGACCTGTTTGATAACTGGTCCAGACCAATTTCCAAGAGTCGACATAGGTGGTACTATTACTACTAACTCACAGCACTACATACCGCATACTGCCAGCGGGTAGCATACCTGTAATCTTCTCCACGTGAATAGCAAGTAAGTAGGATCGTCTTAAAGCTCGGTAATACGTGCCAGTCTCATACAAATGCGGATAGGTACGGTTGAGGGGGAATGTGTAAGCACCAAGGGGGGGACCTATCCGATGCAAATATAAAAATTTGAATTTATATTATTTATTTAATTGTGTTATTGCGGCCAATAAAAACCCCGAAGCCAGGTTCTGTAAGGGCTTGAGGCGCAATCCATTAAAAAAGTTTAAATCAGTTCAATAGCTTACAGACCAAAATTATCTCAGTCCATACCACCTGATAATCGAGATAGATGCGAAAAAAACAACGGTAAAAACGATGCTTCTGTTAAGGAACTAATTGGGGGAATCAATTGATGACAGCAAAGACTCTCCAGATTGGGAGCCTTAGAAAAATAGCGTGTGTATTCGTTCTACAATCGTTTTAGGGTCAGGACAATGCTTTACAGGGTTTTATTTAAATAGCTGTTTCACTTTTCTCACGCCCTTTTGAACCTCGGTGTTGAGCTGATTTAACAATCTCCTCAGGTTTTCTTCGAAGCTTGAATGTTCTTTTTTATTTTCATTTAACCTTTCTCTTAAAATTGGATCATCGTTCATTCTTTTGGTTACTTCATTGGCAATAACCTCATTCTCTATAGAAGCCTCAACTAGCTCAGCAGAGCCATTTCTAGCAACAATATCATACTGATCCTTGGCTCTCTCATTATCACCTCTCATCGCAAAACACGTACCCTTGTAAAAGGCCAAAGTGGCCTTCAGGCTTTTATTGTTTTCAATGATTTTTTCCGTGTCGTTCATTTCCAGGTCAAAGAAGCCGCTTAAGGCATCGTAAGTGTTCCCTGCGTGTAGTTTCAAGATCCCGAGCAGGAGGTTAGCCAGAAAATCGGTTTCTTCTCGCACCGATAGGTCAATCCCTTTGGGGTTGTTCATGCTTATCGAATTGCTAGATGACAATTCTGGTACTTTCATGCTTAGTTTGGAAAAGGTGACATAGACGTTGAAAATTTCATCCTCTTTATCAAAAAAACCATTTACAAATATTCCCGATGTGTCGCACGAATTGTCAAAGTATTGTTCCTTGATGTGATCGTGATATCTTCTGATTTCCCTTGTTTGAAATCCAACGGGGCTTACGTCATACAAATTATTACTTAAGTCTATATCCATTTTGGTTACTAAGTTATTTGAAAATGCATCGCTCTTATTTTGATCTGCATTGTTCAAAAAATCTGCGACCAATATTGCTATTTTACTGTCTGTGCATTTTTCTGTACCGTAGATAAAATAGTTTACGGTAAAAGCAAAAAATAAAATTAAGACAACCCCAAGTACGACGAGTAATAATCTACTCTTGGAGTTTTTCGCTAAGTTTTGTTCAGTGCCTAGTTTGCTATTAATTTCAATTAGACTGTTTCGAATTTTATTCAATTCAATATTTGAACTCTCTTCAGAAATAATACCGATCCTGATTTTTTCATTGATCTCGTTGAACCTGCTCTCAATGAGGTCTATATTTCTCTGACTTCTTGCGGATATATTTAGCTTTCGCAGCTCTTTAATTGCCTCGGAGAGCTTGTTTTGGCTGATTAGAGTTTGTATTTGTTTATTCATTTAATATTAGGTTTCTCTTGAATAACTAAAAGTAAAAAAATGTAACGATTCACTGGAGATAAAATAATAATTCAAGCTTTTGTCCTGAGGTCAAAGAGGTTTAACTACGCCACTCCTCTGGGTTGGACTCCAACCTTCTTCAAGTACAGTATATACTAACCGCAGCGGCATGGGCTTCGCCCAAACTGCTACGCATGATACATGTCAGAGATTTCTATACCGCCAACGAAATGGTTTGGGCCTCGCCAAACTATTTCGAGCGAGTATATACTCGAAGCGAAGGTAGTTTGGGTTCCCAAACGACTTCGACTTCGGTATATTTGATCAAAACTGGAAGGCTTGGAGATGTTCTAATTTCCTCTTGCCAGACTACTGTTCATTTAGTCACTATGCTTTTACCTAGGAATATCTATTGTAGATCGACCTCTGCTATCTCTTTTTAATTTACTGATTCTTTTGTCTGTATTGACGACAAGTTGGTGATTCCCCAGTGCCTTTTTGTGGTACAGTCATTTCCTTTAGTGAAGCAATCAGAGATATCGTAAGTACTGGTTCGCTTCGGTTCTCCTTAGTATTGATCTTGCGGAGAATGAAATTTTAGTGTGACTCCTTTACCTTCTTCTATGCCTCCTATTTCTCTGGTAGAAACTCGGATCTTTTCTACCTACCCATTTTACAAACTTGCGAATCTCTTCACTAGCCCTGAGCTTTTCAACGGTATTGTAGTTTTCTGATAGTTCTTTTTCGGTGAATACCGAATGTATCTTCTGATGACAGATGTTGTGGATCATGATAGTTTCACCGTGGGTTCCCCCTTTAGATTTCGGTATGAGGTGGTGTTTCGAAATGTTTTTTGAACCCCTAAGTACATCAAGCCCGTGTCGTAGTACACACTTACATCTCCGGTTTGGAAAGCCATGACTGTTTCCGTATCCCAGGGTTTATTTCTGGGGTCCGATTGAAAAACCGATAATTGTGTAGCTAGGAAGTCTCGTTCTAGATTGCCAGTAGAAAGCTCTGATTTAAAGAGTTGAATGATCTCTTCGTTCAGAACCCTTTTCGGATCCGTCATGAAAATAGGGGGAAAGCTATAACAGTTACGAGTTGTCGGGAAGTAGGATTTCAAGGCGATAGACTAATACAGCCAGGATACAATCATTGCTCCGGCTTTGTATCGGATGCCTGCTTTAACATTGCAATTAATACCGGACGAAATTCCTTAGCGTTTGTCAAAGGCTTCGGAAAGGGGATTTGGAATAATTCGCTGCGATCAGATGCTTCATTTTCACCTCTGACCAGCATTTGCTTGGGGGCGTAAGATTCAAGTACAGCTTTGTTCATCCATTGTTTTTTAGTGTGATCTTTTAATATCAATAGCATCGCATCACTATGGTCATCATTGACATGCTCCACTGCGTTGCGCATAACTCTTAAGTTGAAAGCTTCGTACATAATTATTGGATTTCTTTTATCTAGCCTCAAATTTTCTTAATAAGATACCTTCTTCTATATAGTGTAAATAATGGCCACATGTTTGATATTCTCCATTAAGGTCCCACTTTGTGGAGTCATTCACTATGTGCTTCCAATTGTTATATACGTTGCCAGTAGTGTCTGCCTGAATACTGGTATCGCATTTAAGACCCCAGGTGGGGATACTATCTTTATCAATCTTTAATGCCAAATAAATATGTCCTTCATTGTTAAATGTGTTTAAAAAAATATCAAATTCAGCATCCTTAATACCACTTCTTAACTCAAAATGCTTTTCTAAAAAAGCGAGTTTGTCTTTTAGCGAAGAGTAATTTTTGCTATTTCCAACCAGCATTGTTGCTCCTCCAAAACCTTCATCTTGTCCTTTGTTAATAAAGTAGAGGAAGGCAACCATTGTAACTATAACAATTATTGATATAACCGGGATTAACCTCATTTTCTATTAGGTTTTTCGTGTTGGATGCGATTGGTGTTGAGCTCCCGTTGTGCGCAGGGCTTCACACAGCGAAGTAACAAGCGCAACGAACACCATGACACTATTCTCTGCTGGCTTTTGTCTTATACCCAGTTTATCTTTTGAAAGATCTAAAAAAAATCCCAATCCCCTACCTTTACCACATGAAACAGATCCTCTGCGTGTGGCTTCTCTTATCTACCACCTCCCTCCCCGCCCAATACCTCATCAAGGGGCAGGCACCGGAAGCCTACAAAAATGGATGGGCTTATTTGGACATCATGGACAAGTGGAATGACTTTCGGAATATAGCGGAGGAGATGATTCTGAAGCGGGCGAAGATTGACAGCAGTGGCTATTTTGAATTTAAGGGAAATGAACTACCGGCGGAGTTGGCCTGGTATCGGATTCGATATATGGATCAGCCAGATGCGCCGGTGTATATCCATACATTGAAGCGTCATTATGTGCCTTTTTTGTTTCAAAATGGAGACAGCATCCATCTGCAGGGGTTGTGGAATGAGTCTTCCCGATTTACGAATCAGAACCTGAATTCCCTGGTCGCGTTTGTGGATTCTTTTACGCGCATGGAAATGGATGCACCAAATGAAAGACTGAGCCTGATGGCTAGAAAGCGGATGTCGGAGAATCTGCAAGCCATAGTAGATCGAGCAGATGATCCTATGCTAAAGATGTTTGCGCTGGCGCATGAGGAAGAGGAGTTTCCCTTTCCGCTCTGGTTGTATGAGGAGACGGAAAAGGAATTGCGGGATATCGATATGCTGCAGAGCTACCTCATTACTTTTCAGCGGACTATTGGCTCTAAGTCATACGGGGAAAAAGAAGCTGAGCCGAGGTATTGGAAAACTATCGCACTGGTATCTCTTGTCTCTAATTTAGCCTTGCTCGTCTTTTTGTTTCGAAAGCACCCTTTCTCCAAATCTGGCCCGAAAGTCGCAGCTAAAAAAGAAGTACAATTGACGGATAAGGAAGAAGAGGTTTTGCAACTGCTGGGTCAGAAAAAAAGCAATAAAGAAATTGCCCAAGCATTATTCATATCCGAAGCTACCGTCAAAACCCATCTCAATCATATCTACAAAAAACTGGGGGCGAAAAGCCGCAGGGAAGCTGTAGAACGCTATCTAGACCCTAATTCCAACGGGGTGTAGACCCTTTTTCCACCTTGTAATTCTTGACCCGAGGGCCCAGTCTTTCTTCCTTTGAGGAAAAAAGATGAAGACTCAATTTCTCACGATTATTTGCCTCTGCTTTCTATCTACCGCTGTTGCGCAAGCACCCAAGCCATGGACCGAAGCAGATCGAGAAGCCTACGCTCACCGTAATGAAGACAGTACCAAATGGGACCGGGAAATGTTTGCCGATGACCTGGAATTCCACCAAGTGTTGGCGGAATACTTAAGCCCTGCCATTGCTGAAATTCCTTCGCCTCTGGCCGAATATGAATGGGGCTATGGCGCCTTGATGCCACTGAAGATAGAAGTAGAAGGTAAGCAGCTTATAGGTTACACCCTTGCCTACGCAAAGGATAGTTACCGCGCTCATATGTTCACAGACCAAGAAGCCTTTTATCATCCCTTCTTTAATCTAATTGTGCTGACGGACTCTCTGGAAACAGAGCAGCGCTCGTCCGCCATGATTTCGCGCAACTATCCCCACTATATGTCAACCGGGAAGTTTAAGACTTCTGCCGGCGATCTGGATTGGGTGCAAATGCAAATGGCCGACGGACAGAACTTTGCCATTGTCAGCCAGCGCTACCTGGACCTGACCTATGGACAGACCGTACTAGTGGCTTTGCAGAAAGATGGCTCAATTAGGATCAGGCAGATCAAACTCAGCCCTGAAAGCATCACCAAAGATGCTTTGTTCAGTGGAGAGCCGGTCGAGAAAATGGAAAGTTTTAAAGAGCAATTGGCAAAAGATCCTACGCTCATAGAATTCTTCACTAGCCTGGGCAGCATTGATCAGCAATGAGCAAGCTCACCTCATCCTGCAAGGCAAAGATATCCTCCAGTTCGCGGTCGAAGTTTTTTGACCATAGGTGTGTACCATCATTGGTGTCGATTAGCTGGGCAGTAATCCGAACCCTATTTTGAGCCCTGCGGACGCTCCCCTCCAAGACGGTACTTACTCCTAACTGATCACCAATGGTTCGCACATCTATATTTTTATTTTTAAATGCAAAAGAGGAGGTGCGGGCAATGACTTTCAAGCCTTGTATCGTAGTCAGAGCATTGATGATTTCTTCGGTTATGCCGTCGCTGAAGTATTCATTATCAGACTCAGCACTCATATTAACAAAAGGGAGAACCGCAATGGACTTATCGGAGGGTGATATGGGTAGATGATTACTCATTTCTACTATTGAACTGATTTAAACTTTTCTAATGGATTGCGCCTCAAACCCTTATGGAACCTGACTTCAGCGTTTTCCTTCCCGCACTTGCTGCGGGATACCTTCCAGGTATGCACTCGGAAAGCCTCTTCGCCAGAACCCACAAAGGCTTAGGCTCATCAACACCACAAAAGTTTAAATCAGTTCAATG
>JBCBWU010000113.1:0-1308 GCA_039816955.1 Bacteroidota bacterium | reverse complement strand
GCACTCGGAAAGCCTCTTCGCCAGAACCCACAAAGGCTCAGGCTCATCAACACCACAAAAGTTTAAATCAGTTCATTGTTATATCTAGTCCTGACCTCGGCTTACCTTTTCTATTGCGCCCCATATCTCGTCGTGACCATGGCTATACCCTAATGCCCATAGGGCCGCCCCGCCGAGGTTTTCGTCTTTGGCCCACTCCATTTTTAAGGTCAGACTTAAAGAATCTTCGAACCATACTTTTTCGTACTGCCCATTTTCGAGTTGCTCCATGTAATAGGCACTGCCACTTAGCGCATCATAGCGAGGTTCTAAATATTCGGAATATAACCTCCTGATTTGTCGATAAGTCATATCCTTTTTGAAAACGCGGTCAGTGGATTGTAAAGTGGAATCACCGCTTTCCCAAATTCCTGCGTATAGCGGAAGCCCCAATAGCATTTTCTGCCCATCTAAACCTTCTGCCTGATAGAGCTCAACCAGCTGCTTTATACTCCCCTTGGGTTCAGGAGCATCTAAAGGCGCTATAGGGCCATCAGTGGCGCTATCTTTATTATGAAAACCATAGCTCGCTAATACGAACAGGTCTACATGTTCATCCAATTGCTCGAACTTATAAATAGCGTTTTGTTGTTCTACAGGAAGCGTTACAATCAGTAGGTGATCCGGATTTAAATCCTTTAAACGCTTTGATAAAAGGATGATAAAATCGTTGAGTGCTTGGCTACTATTTGCACTGACGGCTTCAAAGTTGAGTGTTACGCCATCTAATTCCAACTCCTTTGCCAACACGCTTATGGTATCGATGAAAGTATTTTGTTGATCAGCCTGATTCGCTAGGAACAATTTGGTTGTGGCGGCACCATAACTACTTACCGTTAAGAGGTATTTGCACTTTTTGGAAGTGTTTTTTGCTTGCATGTTAGGCATCTCGGTGCGTAGGGACTCAATAGCTGTTGGATTGCTATAACTCCCGGTTTCTGGATCAATATCGTAAGTAAACCAGGAGATATAATCTAGTAATTCATACTCGTAGCTTTCAAACGTACGTCCTAGCCAGTACGGATGCCAGCCAAAAACTTTGAAATTATTCCTCTTACCGGCGGCGACATCATTAGTTGTAGGAGCCTCACTGGATACTTTATCAGATGGATTAGTACAAGCAGAGCAAAGAAGAGCACCAGAGATAAGTACAAATATGCAGCTTTTGGATAGGGTGGAAATAGGTGATCGCATGTGATGGTGGTTTTATGGTGTAGTTATGGATAATAAAGGTGTGAAATTCTGGGACAGTATTGAATGCTCGATTAG
>JBCBWU010000112.1:0-23898 GCA_039816955.1 Bacteroidota bacterium | reverse complement strand
GGAAGCAAGAAAACGATATTGAATAGCCCGAGGTCAAAGTAGCCATCCAAAACGCCAAACAAAAAGCCACAGGGTAGTAGCGCAAGCAACCAATAGAATTGAAGCTTGATGAAGTCGCATTTTATGACTTCTCTACAAGCGTGGCACTTCCACTTTGATAGGCCAAAGGACACCACATACCGCCGCACAAATTTCCCAAACGGAAATTGATAGCCACAGTTAGGGCAGGTGCGAGGACCGGTATGTTTTTCGGCTTCGTCTAGGATGTTGTGGTGCATAGGGTGTGTTAGCTATAATCAAGATATAATAATCCTGTTCTCAATAATCGCTCGCATTAATGTATGCTCATTTAGGAAAATAATATGGACTTGACCGCTTCCAAATAACTGTCACTTACAGGGATTTTTATGTCACTTAGAAGTAGATTCCGACTTTTCAAACCTGATACTTTCTGTCCATTAACAATGTACGATCTATGTACTCGTAAAAAGGAATCAGGCAAGGTCTTTATTAGTTTGCTTAATGATTGGTAGGCAGTGAGTTTCTTTCCATCTTCCAAGTGATAGTGAACGTATTCGCCATTACTTTCTATGTACAAAATCGTTTGTGGTAGTACCTTATGAAAATCATAACCAGACTTAATTATGATTGGCTTTAATGATGCATGGTTTATAAATTCTTTCCTTGGGAATTTTTCTACGGCACTTAAAAACCGCTTGAAGGTGATAGGCTTTAGTAAATAATCCAAGGCACTTAATTCAAACCCTTTAAGTGCGTATTCAGAATAAGCGGTTGTAAAGATTACTTTCGTATTAGATTTGATGATGAGTTCCGCAAAGTCTGTGCCTTTTAACTCAGGCATTTGTATGTCTAAAAATAGCAGTTCTACTGAATTAGACTTCAAAAACGACAGCCCATCTAAGGGGTTTTCAAATGAGCCCTGCCATTGCAAGAAGTCTACCTTTTGCACATAAGTTTCCAGCAGTTTTCTTGCTAATTCCTCATCGTCTATTATTATACAATGAATCATTGGAGTTGCATTTTTAGACGGATTCTAAAAGTATCTGCCCGTTTGATATCTAATTGGTGAGTTTGAGGATATAGTATATTTAGTCTCTTTTTTACATTCTGTAGTCCAATACCACTATGGCTGTCACTGACTAAAGGTTGAGAAGGAAGGCTATTCTCGACCGAAAATTCAATACTGTTGTCTTTTGCCTTGAGTGAAATGTTTACAAAGCTATTTCCTCTTTTCTCTATACCACTATGCTTAAATGCGTTCTCAATAAAGGGGATAAAAAGCATAGGAGGAACCATAAATGCATCACCCTCTACTTCTTCAAGAAAACTGATATTGTAGCCTTTACTGCTCTTCAGTTTAAATAGCTCAATGAAATAGGTGATATACTCCAACTCTTTTCGCAAGGGAACCTCTGGTCGTTCACAATCATACAATACATATCGGAGCATCAAAGAAAGGGTACTGATACCTTCTTGTGTTTTTTCAGAATCGGTAACAGACAGTGCGTAGATATTATTCAGGGCATTAAACAAAAAGTGCGGGTTAATCTGCGTTTTCAAGAATTTCAACTCACTCTTCATTAATTCCACTTTAGACAAAATCTCACTCCGCTCCTTCTGTTGTGCGAAAGAAACACTCTCTATGAGCACTGTAGATAAGGAAGTAACGGACATTATCAAAAGTTGCTTAAAAGACCACGATGCCATAAATGGAGGTCCTTTACCTAATGACCTAGAGGAGCCACGTGGGATTGGTTCTGGACCTAATTCAATACAGATATATGCAGATAGAAGAATGAGAGGGATTGTGACAAGTAAAAAGCCAATATATTTTTTCTTGAATAGGAACTGAGGTACAGTGTAATATATCAAAGCGTAAAGAAGGAAGATTTGCAAAATAAAGGATGGAGTGTAGTCTCTAATAAAGAAAAATCTCATTCCATTGGACATCCAAACCAATAACCAAACCCCGAACCAAAATAATACTTGAAATAGGTATCTCTTAAAAGAACTCATACTACAAAGAAAGCAAAGTATTTACCGTTACACCTCGAATGTAGACGTTTCAGACCAGCGAATAAAACGGTCTACAGGCTATGAATTCCGATTCGCCGAAAACTTCCTCCCATTCACTGAAAGTTCAATTTCTGCTTTTAATTCTCACCTACCTTTAGATTGTTGATGAGACATTTTTTGAGCAAAATGGGCTGATGAAATAAGAGGTGCCTGACGCAAACGAAAAAGAAAAGCAACCACATTTTACATAAGTAAACTTGAAGAATGAGATACTTGAAGATATCTATCCTTGTAATACTGAGTCCATCCGTCTTGATTACATCTTGTGCAGATGACGATTACTGTGTCGAAACTATTTGGTACGAAGATGCAGATGGTGATGGATTAGGTAATCCAGATGTAAGCCGGGTGTCATGTGACCAACCTGATGGCTTTGTAGCTGATAATTCTGATCCAAATGATACAGGTATTAACAGTACGCCAAACTCTGCTTTTGACGAATTTAATCCTGATGCGGTAACTGTATCATTTGATGGAAATGAAATCACCATCGAGTCAAATGGACTACCAAATCATACTTCTCCATACTGGGAAGAGACCCATCCACTATACATTGACCGTGTGGTAGCAGTTGCGCAGACGCCTGGTCGTATCGGTGGTAATCGTAGCTATACCCTCACGGTTCCTAATACCCCTGAGTTGGCACCAACGAGTACCGCTACAGGGCTGGGGCCAATTGGTATTGCGGTATCAGGTGTTCCTATTTTCAATGATTTGGAAGGTCCTAACCGGCCTTTAGAAGAAATGATAGTTGAAACATTTGATTATGCTGGAGCCCACAACGGTCCTTCAGGTTACCACTATCACATAGAGTCATATGATGTTCCAGAAAATACTGTCCTTTCTCATGATGATGAAAAGCTGGTAGGAATTATGTCGGATGGATTCCTAATCTACGGAAGAAGAGAGATGGACGGAACATATCCTACGGACCTGGACGAGTCTGGGGGGCATTTTGGTGTAACTCAGCACAGCAATGGTGAAGAAATTTACCATTATCACATCATCAATGAATATTATTTTGGAAACATCATTGCGCTTTTCGCAGGCGAGTTACAAGGAACACCCAATGCTATTTTCTAGGATCTAACATATTATTTAGTTGAAGGGAATCATCAGGAGCTCTGGAATTCACTCGTGATGATTTCCTTTTAAATGCGAGAGAATATGGGATATGTTAAGTCCATTGTATTGATGATAAGTTTGTTAACGATAAGTTGTACTAATCAGACTAATAAAGAAAGCGCAGAAGTTCTTAATCCTACTGATTTCTCGGTTGAAATACCGGATGTAACGGTCGCTAAGTCCTTGTTAAAGTATGATAATAAAACATCACTATGGACATCGAATAGCCAGTTGTATTCAGGCTATGCTGTAAGCTATTATCAAGGCGGTGTATTAAAAGAAAAGATCGGTTTCTTGAATGGAAGGCAACAAAATCAAACTATTCAATGGTACCCTGACGAGCATTTAAAACGAGTCTCAAATTACCATCAAGGCAAACTTCATGGAACGAAAAAATCGTGGTCTCCAGATGATGATCATGTGTTGCTTTCTCAATTAAACTATGATATGGGGAAAGCCCATGGGGAGCAAAAAATTTGGTATCCAACTGGGGAGCTCTACAAGAAACTAAATCTCAATATGGGTATTGAGGAGGGTATGCAACAAGCATTTAGAAAAAATGGAGAGTTATATGCCAATTATGAAGCGAAAGAAGGTAGGATTTTTGGGTTAAGAAAAGCAGCACTTTGCTATGGCTTGGAAGATGAAAGCATCAAATATGAAGACTAGCAGTGTTCTTTTTTTAGTAATCATTTTTTGGGCGGCCTGTAGCGAACACCTGCCAAGTAAAAGTAGGGTTAAGACGCTTCCCTTCTATAATGAAGCAACTTTTACGCCCCATTGGATTGCACCTGATGATAGCGCATTGGATTCCTTTCATCGCATTTCGCCTTTTAGTCTTACAAATCAGGAGGGAGAGGTTGTGACAGCGGAAACCTTTAAGGATAAAATATATGTAGTAGATTTTTTCTTCACTATTTGTCCAGGTATCTGCCCAAAAATGACTGCTAATATGATGGAGTTGCAGGAGGAATTCCTCAGTGATGATGACGTTATGTTGTTATCACATTCCGTAACTCCGGACCGGGATTCTGTTCCTGTCCTAAAACGATATGCAGAAGATAAAGGCATCTTATCTCATAAATGGCATTTGGTTACTGGTACACAGCAAGCGATTTATAAACTAGGTAGAAAGGATTATTTCGTCGAAGAAGATTTAGGGTTAACTAAGGAAGAAGATGAATTTCTGCACACTGAGAATTTTGTGTTAGTAGATAGGAATAGACACATTAGGGGCATTTATAATGGTTTGAATAAATCCTCAATAAATCAACTTATTATAGATATAAAGACATTGAAAAAGGAAAAATAACTATTGCACTAATACTTCGTACTGCGGCAGCGGCTTCTATCATCGTCACTTACGGATAGGTTAGAGATCTGCACAGGTTTGAAAAGCTCCACAAAGCAAATCTAATCCAAAAAAATGCCGTTCAGAACAAAAAAAGCTACCGTTCAGAACATATGGAGAAATAATTTAGGAAAAATGGTATGGTCTCTAAACATTTGCCCTCGTCAAAAAAGGAGAACGCCGAAAATCCTATTCAGAGTAGGCAAGTATTAAGAATGTTTACAAATGAGAAAACTCAGTTTAATTGCATTATTATTAGGCTTTTTATGCCCATTCTTTCTTTTAGCTCAAACGCCGGACATTACGCAAACAGATGGCACTTGGACCTATGGCTGGGGCAATAGTGGTGGTGAAGATTTCCACGATTTTGATGGATCAGGAGATTATGTTGCAGGAAGTCCAGTCATCAAGCGCGACAAAGCAGGGAGTTATTGGTCTGCTGCTCAAAATACCTCCGAAACAGCATGGCAGGATACTCGTAATTCTGTGACCTTTCCCCCTATTTCAATTGGAGCTATCGCACTTCACCCTGGCAATAAAGCGAACGAATATGCTAAGGTTCGGTATACTGCTCCGGCCAGCGGAGAATACAATGTATCGGTGAAATTCGAGGCTTTAGATGAACAATTTACAAGAGCGAAAGCAGAGATTTGGACCAATTCTGGGGCTAGTTGGGAGCAAAAACATCTAATTGCGCTTACAGTGGAAGAATATGAGGGTCATCATGGAAAAATTGAAAGGAAATTCACCATTAGGCTAAGTAAGGGTGAAATGATTTCTGTCGAATTAGAATGCGATGGTGATTTCTATAACGATTACACTTTAGTAACACTAGAAGCCAAAAAGAAAGCTGATGATATCCCAGATATTAGCAAAACATCTGAACGTTGGAGTTATGGCTATGGTAATAGTGGTGGTGAAGATTTCCACCCTTTTGAAGGATCAAGAGATTATACTGCGGGAAGTCCAGTCATAAAACGCGATAAAGCAGGGACCTGGTGGTCTGCTGCCCAAAATACATCCGATACGCAATGGGAAGATACTGGTCATTCTGTGACTTTTCCCCCAAAATCATTTGGCGCTATTGCACTACACCCAGGTCAAAATCAAAACGAATACTCCAAGGTCCGATACACCGCTCTTGCTGATGGGCAATACACCTTTGCGGTGAGATTCAATGCCTTGGATGAACAGTTTACAAAGGCAAAAGCAGAAGTTTGGACCAATTCAGGGGGCAGTTGGAATAACAAAGAAACAATTGCGCTTACCGCGGAAGCATATGAAAGTAATTGGGAACGTATTGAAAGAGAATACACCATCAATCTAAAGGCGGGTGAAATAATCTCGGTTGAATTAGAGCGTGATGGTAATTACCAAAACGACTTCACTTTAGTAACGCTTGGTGTAACTGAAGAATAGAGATTAAGCTCGATACCGCTAGCTAAGCGCTAGGAGGTGTTACGAAACCGGATGCTCAAAGGACCCTTTGAGTGTCCGGTTTTTGCTTACCTGGTGCGTGTTTACTTGATGTATAGTAGATGTTTGATAGAAATGGAAAAGAGGAACAGGAAGGTTTAGCAATTTCCTTTTCAAATCTCCTCCAACCTCTCCTTTATCTCCTGTAACCTCAACCAATTCTGATAGAACAAAGGCAGGCTCACTACATTTTCCATGTACTGAAATACGTACATGACTAAGGCAAATAGGGCCCCGTATTTTACAATGCCACCACTTACGGAAACAATGATAGAGGCTACGAGAAAAGCTGTCAATACCACCCAGGAAATAGAGAAGTTTATAGCCTCTAAATCCGATAGTTTGATGTTCCATTTCATCATTTCCTTCAAGTGCAGGTGCAATGCTTGATCATCGTTTTTTGCAATTACGTCCACTTGTCGTTCCAATTCGTCATTAGACGCTTTATTGAGTTGTATCGTCTTGGCACTCGTGAGCCAGTAAATCAGAAAAACGACAAGGGTAACGACTAGGCTCCCGTAGAACACATGTAGATTCAGGGTGGCGATTATCCCCATCACCCCAATTAGTCCGATGAAACTACCGATTAATTCAGGTAGCGCGTTTTCCGAAAACTCTACTAATTCACCGATCATACCCAAACGAGCTGATTTTTTGGAAGAGACATTCTCCTCCATTTTAGAAATCGCACTGGACCCAATGCTTTGATACACTTTAGCATAAAAGCGAGAATCGAATACTCTTCTACCCACGCCCACCAGGAGCGCCACCAAGCCCAATACCCCCAGATAAATGGCTCCTTGGTGGCTTCCATTGATGGCACTGTCAATAGCATAGCCAATGAACAGTGGAAACAAAATGCCAAGCCCCGCCTCCAATAAGATTAAGCCTAGTGTGAAGCTGAATTGGAGGCGGTGTTTTCTGATAATTGCACTTACTTTCATCTTTTTACTTTACTTGCCGGGTTTCCATCCTGGTGGTTTCACAATGTAATTCCACGCCTCCTTTAAGCTTTTGGCTTTGCGGACATCCTTGAAAATATCGATGTACTCCACCAAATGCACTTTGATCGGATTAATAGTATTGATGGGCTTGGTCAATCCGTAGTTCGGAGTGTGTTTTTCTTCTTGAAACGTGCCAAACATCCGGTCCCAGATAGACAGTAAAGCGCCAAAGTTTTTGTCTAAATAGATCTCATCCGAGCCGTGGTGGACCCGATGCTGGGATGGGGTCATGAAGATCTTTTCAAACCAACCCAGTTTGCCGATTAGCTCCGTATGCAGCCAAAACTGATAAGACAATACCAGTAGGAAACATAGTACAACTACGTAATGATGAAAGCCAATTAGTACCAAAGGGATATAGAACACCCAAGTGACGAAGCTATCGATAAATGACACCCGCATGGCGGTCGTGTAATTGTAGATGGGTGAACTGTGATGAATGCTGTGGTAGGTCCACAAGATTCGCACCTTATGTTCGATGACGTGTTCCCAGTAGTAGATGAAATCCACTAAGATGAGGCACAATAGGGTGGTCCAAATATTAATGGGAATCTGCCAGGGGATGTATTCACCAACCAGAATAAACGCACCCACAAATACCAAGGTGGAGGTTTTCTCAAGGAGTTGGGCAATGATAAATACACCTATGCTGGCCCACATTTCTCCCAACCGCCATTTGTCAATTTTCTTCTTGTACAGTTCGTAAATGAATTCCACCACTGCTAAACCAATGGAGAAAATGAAGATGATAAAGATGATGAGCCCAATGTTCTCTTCAATCTGCTTGATTACGTCTTCCATAAGCACACTTGAGTCTGATGATTAATTTCTTTCCACAAAATTATGGGCGGAATCAGCGGCTTATGTGTCCTTTTTGGACAATCTGAATTATTGTGAACTTCGGAGGCAGTGGGTGATAACCCGGAGTTTTTGCTAACCGAAGTTCACAGTACTTGGTACCAGGTACTTAGTACCAAGTACCGTGAGCTTTGCCGTGCAATATGTTCTTTTATCAAATAAGGTAGCGGGCAAAGCTCACCTTAGTGCACAGGAATATAAATCTCAGTAATCATACCATCCGGTGAGCCATTTTCATCCGCATTTGGATAGAACTCCAAGGTGGGGCGGTCTTCCAGTTCCAGCTGTATATCTAGCATCCAAAGGGCGTAGATTCGATTGTGAAAGTCGATGCAGCTTTGGTGTGTGCCCTGGTGAGTAAACTTGGCGTATTTCTGCCTTTTATGGTTTTTGATTCTGTAATGGCCTTCCGGCTCAAACTTCAGCGGTCTTTCCAGGATGAAGGCCACGTTGTAACGCAGATGGATGTGGTCACCGAGCTCGCTGTCATCGATGATTTCGGTCATGAATATGGACCGCTCGTTTAGTATGCCTTTCTCCAAGGCGTATTGATACAATTGTTGGGCTACATTTTCAATAGCCGCTACATCATTGTAGCTACCGCGATAGGCTAGGAGGAGGTATTCAAAATCGGGGAGGTGGACGATCTCGAATCGTATCTTTTGCCGGTCGGCACCTTCTTTCTGGAGTACTGTTTCTTGCGCCCGTACCCGGATCGATTCGTTGCTCGCTCTAAAGGCGGAAGGGGCGTAGCCATACTTGCTTTTAAAGGCTTTGCTAAAGGCGGCTCGATCTTTAAACCCCACTTCGTACGCAATGTCGGAAACGCCCAGGTCAGAATAAGCTAGATATTGCGCGGCCTTTTCCAGGCGGAGGCGTTTAATGTATTTCCCGATAGTCTCCTGGTGCAGGGCTTCAAAAATGCGGTTGATATTCCGGTAGGAATAATGGGAGATGGCTTCAATCTTCGGGATGTTGATCTCCTCTTTGAAGTTTTCGTCGAGGTAGGCCAGGAGTTTTTTGTACCGGTTTAGTTGTACTTCATTATTCATTTTTTCATTGCTGCATAAGCGTCCATAAGTAGGCGATAAGGATGAATATAAACACATAAGAGGTGTACCCCAAAATTACAACGAATAAGGCTTTGAAGTAGCTCTTCCAATCTTTCTTACCGAAGAACTGTCCAATTGCCCAAATCGGGTAGGCGAAGAAAATGAGCATTACGCCAAGTACAACGTAGGCACTTTGGGTGATAGTACCTAGCACAAAAGCAAGTGAAAGAACCAAGGTCGCCTCACCGAGGATAAAACAGAGCGCAACGATAATTTCGTAGATGTTGTAGCTGCGGGCGAAAACCTTGATCCACAAGGCAATGAAAAACCCAATGAGCAAATTCGTGTACGCGACATTACTGTTCAGCCATTTCCCGAAATCACCGGTATCAATATGGTCTTTTAGTCCTTCAATCTTACTGATGTTAAAGTAATTGTACTGGATGTCGAGCGCGTAAGAAAGGAAGGAAAATACGACCGAGGTGAAGATGAGAAAAACAATAGGTTGTACATGCTTCTCTCGGTTTTGATACAGAAATTCCTGGATGGCTTTTCCGGGGCGAACGAAAAACTCCTTAGTGGTGTACAAAAGTCCCCGATCGATACTGAAGATTTGCTGTAGCTGTTGAGCGAAATAGCGCCGGTCAATCCGCTGCAGGTTAGTGGCTTGCTCGGATGTGGGGCCCCTGTCTTTATCTATAGAGTCTTGCTGATCGCTATGCGCTGCCATTTGCTAAAGATAGGTTAA
The DNA here is from genome assembly GCA_039816955.1 of Bacteroidota bacterium. GTDB lineage: Bacteria > Bacteroidota > Bacteroidia > Chitinophagales > Saprospiraceae > Lewinella. The sequence goes on along the minus strand of JBCBWU010000112.1, from coordinate 14,187 downwards.
GGTAAGCTTTGCTTCATAATTATTTTTTCCTATTTCACACAATCTCTAGCTAGTGCTATGGGGCGGCCTGGCGTAAGATGATTGTAGCGTTAGGCTAAGTTTTTGGAAGTATAATGTCCTTAATTGATTTCTGGAAATCTCACTTCAACTTCATTATTTCAGTCTCTTTTTCTCTGCTTAAACCCAGTTTCCCCGCTTCCCACTTTGACTTCCCGTTTTTCCATTCCGTAATTTTCTCATTCCATGCACAAGTACTCTGGAGGCTACTATAATGATCTGAAAATTTAGTCTTAAAGGAACCCTTCAATTTGCTATTCGAAAAAGTAAAATGGCTTCCATTACTCCAAAGCGGAATATCAATAATAGGCCTGATGCCATGTTCACTAAGCTTTTTCGATTCTACCGTAATAAATGAAATATCCCTATTTAAGATTCTTCGAAGTTGACCTAAATATTCATTGATTGTAATTGGTTCATGAGTTACAACATTATAGACTTGTTGGTGTCTTTCTACATCAAAACTTTCAATGAGAATAGAAATCAAATCTTCTACGTAGGTACGATGAATTAAGTCATACCCACCGGGGACTAGTATTTTGTCATATTTCTGAATTCTATTTATCCAATAATAGTCTAAGTTTTGCCAATCGTACTTGCCGTATATGAAGTGAGGCCGGAATATTATTGAATCTAAACTACTTTCACGCAGGTATTTCTCTGCTGCTACTTTCTTTTCTCCATAGAAGTGAAGACCTTGCTCTCTGATTTGCTCATCCGTGAAGCTCCTCAAAGTAAAGCTCTCTGATATCCTGTGATTCTTATTGATATTCTGCTTGTAATCATACACAGAAACAGTTGAAATAAAAATATATCTTCCAGTATAGCCCGTTAAACTATCCAATAATCGTTGAAATGGTATTGGGGCATAGCAACTACAATCTAGTACTACATCCCAGTCCTTTTTCAATATTTGCTCAATATCACTGGTGTTGCGATCCCCAAAAATCTTATGTACATCATCATTAAATAGATTTGGATTCGTTTTCCCTCTATTAAATGTATATATTTCATATTCTCCTAATTCATTAGTTATCAATTTCTCTATTAACCTCCTGCCAATTTGCTGGGAGCCTCCAAGAACAAGTAATCTTTTCATCGTCTGCTAAATCTTGGACAGCGCATTTGAATTTTTATTTTTTCAGTTGCGGAGGCTATTGTCGCACTAGCAAAGTTCGGTACAGCCTATTAATTAATCTTCATGCATAACTTCCCTCCAAAATAGTGAGAAACAACGTCAACATAAGAGGGAAAACTGGTGGCTAGCTTTTGCCAAGGTAATCACATTGCTTCTGCAGCACCAGTTAGTGTTACCTGCACCTACTTTTCCGGTAGTTCCACCTCTTCTCCCCAGATATATTTGGCAAACCACTGCCAGTTGTGCCAGGTCGCGGCCAGGCGTTCCCGGGGTTTGGTAATGCCGTGGCCAAAGCCTTTGTACACAATGAGCTCCGTTTCTACGCCCACATCGCGCAAGCCCTGTACCAGTTCGTAGGCGTTGGCAATGGGGACTCGGCGGTCGAATTCACCGTGTTGAATTAAGGTGGGGGTGGAGGCATCGTTAATGTTGGTCATCGGTGAGGTCAGCTCGTAGATTTCCTGATCTGACCAGGGCGTAGCTTTGAGGTACTGGCGGGTAAACGGATGGATATCGGTATTGACGTAATAGGTCATCCAATTGGAAATGCCGGCTCCTACCGAAATAGCCTGAAACTTGTCAGAGTTAGTGGTGAGAAAAGCCGAGATGTAGCCGCCCTGACTCCAGCCCATGCAGCCTACTTTGTCGCTATCTATTAAGCCTTCCTTATCTAAGTGCTCCACACCAGATAGGACATCCCAGGCATCACCTACGCCCAGGTTGCGGACGTTTAGGGAGCGGAACGCTTCGCCGTAGCCGGCCGAGCCGCGGTAGTTGGGTCGCAAGATCAGTGCCCCTTTGTTGAGCCACTGTACCATCGGATACACGTACGACGGCGTTGGGCTGGGAGCGGAGATACCGGTTGGGCCTCCGTGAATGATCACCAGCAGTGGGTACTTTTTATTCGGGTCATAGTCTTTTGGCTTGTGCAGGACGCCCTCAATTTCCTGCCCGTCTTTGCTTGCCCACGAAATGACCTCACTATCAGCGGCCGCCCAGTTGTCGATCTGCTGGGAGGCATTGGTGATTCGCACATCCCTTTGCTTATTTACGAAGTCACTCCAGTAAACCTCGGTCAGGTTATCATCTCCAGAAGCCGTAATGGCTAGCTGCTGGGCAGATTTGGAGAAGGAGTAATTCCAAATTCTATTATCAGATGGTAATATGCTTGTTTCCCCACTAGCGGGATCAATTTGGAGGATGAATCGATCCGTTTTCTGCCAACTCAAAGCAAAAATGCCCTCAGCATTCCAGCTTACTCTAAAAATATCCTCATCAAAATCTGCCGCCAACTGCTGGTTGTTAGATCCGTCTATATCAATTCTGAATAGTTTACCATTCAGATAATAGTTAGAGGTACGGTCTTCAAGTGCACTTTGGTATAAGATCGATTTTCCATCTGGTGACCAGTCCACCAAACCATCGTAACTCTCATTGCTAACCAAAGAACTGAGGGTCTTGGAGGAGATGTCATAAATAGAAATGTCCGCATCGAAGAAGCTATTGATCAGCGGATTAGGCTGGTGTTCAACAGCGATTTGTTGCCCATCTGGCGACCAGCTAAAGTCATTGATATTGAAGTCTACCTCATCCAGCAGGAGCTTGGCCGCTCTATCAGCCTTGAAGACAGAATCCTGCATTTGCGCTGGTAACGGCATTTCCGCAAGCTGGGCCGGATCGAAGTCGATGGTCCAAAGCTGCGTCAGACTGTACTCCTCATCGTCTATGGTAAACTTGCCGTATTTCTCTTCTTGTTGCTTCGTGTCTTTTGATCGATCCTCTGATTGTAGGAAGGCAATGGTCTTACCATCTGGCGACCATTCAAAGCCTCTAATGTTAGCCTCGGTATGGGTGATTTGTAGGGCCTCTCCACCCGCTGTGCGAATGGCGTGTATCTGGTTTTTCTCGCCGCGAGTGGATAAGAAGGCAATCCACTTTCCGTCTGGCGACCATTGGGCGCCGCTGCTATTCCCTTTTGGATTATTGGTGAGCTGGAAGGGCGTTTCTCCATTTTTGGATAGCCACAATTCCCGATCGTAGCGGTTTTCTTGCCAATCCGCAGCTTGCTGGGTGAATACAATATGCTTCCCATCTGGGGATATCTCTGCAGTAGAGATGGATTGTAGAGAAATGACTTCTTCGAAGGAGGGGTTCTTGAGGTCTTGTGCGTTGGTGTGAATGGCAAAAATGCAGACGAGGGTAGTTAACAGTACCTTTTTCATAGTGGGTGCTTTTGCAAGGAAAATGGGTTGTATGCTTCGGCTATAGGATGAGCCGGTTCCACACGAAGTTACCGATCTGTTTTCACATCTACCGTAGGGAGCTTACGCTTTATCTCCCGAATCTGGGAAGTCGAAAAATTATTCTCGCCAATATATAGCGTTTTGAGATTTTCCAACTGGTAGATGGATGCTGGCAGATCTTCGAGTTGATTTCTCCACAGGTCTAATATTTCAAGCTGCTTTAAGTTGCCTACTTCTTCCGGTATTTCCGTCAAGTCTCCACCGGCAAGTACCCTCAGTTCTTTCAACTCCGTGAGTTGACCAATTTCGCGGGGAAGCCTACTGAGGCTGGTCTTCGAAAGAATAAGCGTTTCCAGTTTAGTAAGCTGGGCTATTTTACTGGATAATTTAGCCATACACCCTGGTTCAGTACAAGAAATCCATAGGAAGCGGATGTGGGTATTATCGTAGAACTCATCGGGGAATTCACTCAGTGGTAATCCGTCTATTGCTATCGAATCTCCACCCTCAAACTTATCAATCTGTTTATTGAGTTCTTGGATCCAATAATCTTTTTCAGTTGGCGTGCTTTCATGTGCTGATTGCGCTTCTGGTTCAGAATGTTGACATCCGATAATGCTGAGGCCGAATAGTAGCGTGGGTAGAGCAAGCTGTAGTTTCATGGAGGTGTTATGTTACTTCTCCAAGGCAAACGACTCTGGTTTTGGCGCTATTGTAGGTGCGGTATCAAGCTAGTCTCTTTTCTATATTTTTAATGACCTGTTCTCTATCCCGAGTTACTTTCTCCACGAAGGCTGAGTCCACGGCCAAGCCGTCGTCGTACTTCGCGGACCAAATAATCATATCAACTAAAACTGGAATCAAGTCTAGGCCTTTGCGGGTAAGCGCATACTCTTTCTGGGTCTTAAGCTCTGCAAAGATTTTTGAAGTGACGATTCCCGCAGCTTCGAGCTTTTTCAAACGATCGGATAAGATATTGGTGGCGATGCCTTCCTTGGATCGTAGGAATTCTTTGTAGAACTTCTTGTCCTCGAATACCAGGTCGCGGATAATCAACAGGCTCCATTTATCCCCCATGAAATCCAGGGCGTAGCTAATGGGACAATCAGAGCGGGGAATCTTTTTTTTCATAACACTTGCTTTTTGCAAGTGAGTGATCTATATTTGCAACACTTGCTTTTTGCAAGTTAGTTGAAATTTGCTAAAAACCAACCATCGATGGAGACTTTAAAGATCGACCTGGACCAACTGAAAAGAGATAACTGGTCGGAGCAGGAATTGCAAAATGTAGAGCTGGTAGTAGACTTTGTTCAGCACTTGATGAACGATCATGACTTTGAATATGTGCTGGAGAAGTTTGGCAAGGGTTCCTACGTTCAGCACAATAGAAGTATGAACGATGGCTTGACCGGAGTAGTAGAATACGTGAGTAAGTTTGTCAAGAGCTTCCCGGATTTTACCTATGATGTGAAGCACATTTACGTCGATGGTCAATACGTAATTCTCCATTCTCATTCTACGGCCAACAAGAAAGATCGCGGTAATCCGCAGAAAGGCTTCAACATTAAGGATACCTGGAAAGTAGAAAATGGCCAGTTGGTAGAGCACTGGGATGCCATTCAGCCCATTGATGGTTTTATGCGTTTATATGCGGTATTCGCTGGTGGCGCCGTGAAAAATGACAATACCTTGTTCTAGCGGGGGTAAAAGTCCTATTCCTCCATATTTACCACCGAGAATAAAGTGACTTGTGTTCGTTTTCCCTTAAGGCTAATGAATCCCTTATCGGCTAGCTTACTTTGATCAATTGCGTCAGCTAAATACTGTCGCAATTGGCCAGAGATGAGAAATTTGGATTTGAGTTCATTGCACATTCCTCTTTAGTGTCCTCCATAATAGCAGGTAGCTTTTGTGCTAGCGGATTAAGTTAATTACGCCCGTATGCTGTTCCAGGCTGCCGTCAAGAAGCTCCACTTCTAGTAGATATACATAAGCTCCAGCATTGTGCTCATTTCCGTTGAATTTTCCATTCCAGCCATAGCTATTGTCATTTCCGGGGAAGTTATTGGCCTGAAAAACGAGATCACCTTTGCGACTGAAAATTTGCATGCTTTTTATGACCTTGATTCCATTTCCGGTGAATACGGTAAAATTATCGTTTGTGCCATCGAAATTGGGTGAAAAAGCGTTGGGCACATAGACGTCTTCTTGGCGGTCTACCGCAACCAGGATTTCATCGCTTGCAATACAGCCGTCGCCATCGGTAATGGAAAGCATCAATAGCGTGCTATCGGTAGGACTATAAGCGGGGAAGGAACAATCGGTGCAAGATAGATTGTCGGGATCGCTCCACACCCACATTTCATCCCCGTCGAATGGACGAGAGGACAGCACGTTGATGTAAATCATATCACCTAAATTAATCTCTACATCAGACCCAAGATCGATCTCGAAATCGTCCGGGCAGCTTGTGGTGTCAGGTGCTATCAGATGACTGGGACCTGCTAAGGGTGAAAAGGAAGGATTAGCTCCGTAAAGAGAGGAAAGAGATAGGCATAGGAGTAGTACTAAGGTACTGGTACGAGAGAGCCGCATGCTAATGTTTTTATTTGTTTACTTAAGCGCGCTCAAATGTAACCAAGTTTGCTGGGACCTACAAGGGAAACAAAGGACTGCATTCATTGACCAGGATTACTTTGGAATCCAATTCGCAAGCCCTTTGTTTCCAATCACTGTTAAGCGGATCTTAGTAGATTAGTACTATCCCAATCAGAGGTGTTGACGGTTGCTTGGTAGGTAGTCTGTAGGAAATCGTGCAGCATTTTTTCTGGATTATCAGCTTGCTGTACATCCTCGTATTTCAAGAAGAACTCGCCCATTTCTGGGCTACCGGAAAAACGGGTCACTGCCAGGTCGAAGGCACCCCAGAAAAGGTGTACCGGGCTGGCTTTCCCAATAAATTCGCTACGAAACTGGTGAAAGACCTGATTGGCCTTGAGCCCTCTCAATCCCATATCAACCACTGGTTCGCTCTCACTGCCGTTGCTAACGTCAATATCCCACTCCCCGTTGCCGTTATGATCTACCCATTCAAAACTGCCGTTGATTGAAAAGGAGAGCGTCAGTTCCACATCTTCCTGCTCTCCGCCGGTTATGGATAAGGGGAGGTCTAAACTGCCCGCCACTACGCAGGAGCCAGCAGGGATAGGTGCATTGGGGAAAGGATTGACTACAGTGGTCGCATCGGCGGGTACCTGGCCAGTGAAAACTTGGTTGTAGCTATCGTAAGGTGCTGCTAGTTGTGTCTCAAAAGCCCAGAAGCCTTGTAGGTGAGTCGTATTTACCGGTACCTCCAGGGTGCTAACTTGCAAGTTGTTGATGTGGGTATTGTAGCCCACAAAAGACGCAATCGTTCCCAACTGTTGCAGTAGCGAATTAATTACGGGAATGTTATTGAGATTGTAGCGTACATCATAATTCTGGTAAGCTACTGCTTTACCACTTTTTGCACCTCAATAATCTCATCATTCTCACCTATTACTTTCAGCGTATAAAGCCCATTGGGTAAGGCAGAAATGTCAATCGTATGTGTAGATACACTGGCGTTAACCGCACGATGAAGTCGCCCAACGGCATCAAACAACTCGATTCTGTATTGACTCAGATTTCCCTTGATGGTCAGCTCATTTTGCGCAGGATTGGGAAAAACCTGAATCCTGTTTTCTGCTAGATCCTCCTCCACCGAGGTGATGTCTGGATTGAAGAAACCAAAGTCCACCGTGTTATTACCACTGGCGTCATAATCAAAATAGCAGTTAAACGCATCGCCATCGTTAAGTGGTTCGCCATCTTCGGTGAGGGTAACTATACCGGACATAATATCCGAAAAGGGTGGGCCAAAACCATTATTATCCAGATCTACATCATTATTGGCATCCGCTACAAAGCCATTGGTTGATTGGAATCCGTGCAGGGGCTGCCCCTCGTCCCAGTTTTCTACCTGCCAAACAAATACCACGTAGTTGCCCGGTTGTAAGCCAGAGAAGCGGTAGTAACCTTCCTCGTCCGTTACCTGTACACCGCCAAAGCCTTGCCAGTCTGGGATGTCATCTCCATCCGAATCGCCCCAGATGACGAGTGATACGCCAGGGATACCGGGTTCATCGGGATCGTTAATGCCGTCTTGATTATAATCATGCCATACGCGGTTTCCGATGGATACAATTCCTGGCGAGACCTGCTGGGCACAATCGGCGTAGCAGTAGGCCATATCGTTGATGGCCAGGATCATTTCATCGCCCATTGCTTTGCCCGTATTCAAGAAGAAAAGAGCATTGTTGTGGAAATGATGAATGGCATCGTCTGGAGATTCAGATGCCTCTTGATAGTACTGTTTGGTTTCCGTAAAGCCTACGGTACCTCCGTAAATATCATCATTACAGGCTACGTTTTCTTGGGCTACCGCAACGATATCTTGCATGCTTTGCACCCATAGATCACCCGTAGTGCTAAAGCCGCCATGCCCGGAATTGGCAATCACAATTGGCAGATTTGGTGCATTTAGATCGTTTCGGATATCGGCTACCAGGTGGTGGAGGTTACTCTCGTATTCCGCTAGGAAACTGTCTTCTGCTCCATCGTTCCAGCCTTGGAACCAAGCAAAACCGGAAATCTCGTATTCCGTGACGCCAATATCAGGAAATTCAGTTCCCAAGTTTTGGGTTACATCCTGCACCGTTTGAATCATCGTATTGTAGAACTCACCCGTGGTGCCACCGGCTGAAGGTGGACGAAAATCTTCGGCCAGGTTCTTGCCACCCCAGGCGGTTTTGATGATGAGCACGGGATCATCATAATAGCGATCCAACTGGTGCGCGAACATGAGTTCTGGACCAAATAAATTTGCGTTAGCACCTTGGCCAACCGTAACCTTACTTCTGACCGTTTCGTTCCCATTTGCGAAGTAAAGCGAAGCACCATCCAGTACCGTCCAATCGTCAACGCTGCCCAATTCTGACCAATCTCCGTTGACGTCGTTTTCCATAATATTCACCAACGTCCCCGGACTATTTTCACCATCATCTATAGTGCCAAATCCCTGCATGTTAGACTGGCCGGCAAGAACGAAGACGCGCATTTTACTTGGCGTTTTTTCCTGGCGGGTAACAATAGGTACATAACCCACTTCCATACCCGCTGGTGGTTGTACGATGGCGTTCGGATCAAGTGTGGCGATTTCACCAATGGCCGGGGGAGTCATGTATTCGTCCGTATGACTCCAGTTGGTGTGGATCAGCTCTACTCGGTTCTGGAGTTCCTCACGCATATCCGCAGGGAGGTTGGCGTGCACTATGGCGGGCTGGTCTACAAAGCGGTACCAGTAGTAGGTGAGGGTGGAACCATCCTCCAGTTCCGCGTAAAAAGGGCCAGCTGCTGGACCAGGACTATTCCAAGGGCCATTGGGGTCTTGCCAGGCACATTCCGGATCAAGTGGCGTCAGATAAGTGATTTCTGGTCTGGGGAAGGAGGGGACCATAGTTTCCACCAAATTAGTATTGGCGGGGACCGCGGCTTCCTCTACGCTGCGCCAGTTATCATCGGGGTCCAGCCTAAAGTACTCGGGCATGAGGAAGCGTCCATCCTTTTCGGCTACCGCATCTAGATCATACTCGTAACCCATAATGTTCGCGTTGAGCTGCACATTATTGATGTAGTTCAGGTCGATGGCGTGTTCCATTCCTGCTCCTGAGATTTCGCCGGCCATTGCTCCGCCATTATTGATGAAGGAAACACCGTAGGTACCATCTTGAAGCAGCCCGGGCGAGATGGCAGGGCCACCGGTAAACCAGGTTTCCATGTCGTTCCAGAGCGCATCCTGTGAGTAAACTGAGATTTGATTCAACAGCATCGAATTATCTTGATTACTCGCTGGGAACTGAAGTCGTTCGATTTTAGCGTAGGTGTTACCGTCTTCATCTTCAGAGATTAAGGCGGGTGACTGCGCGTGCTCAATGCCAAAGCCAATATTGGGTTCGGAAGGTCTGGAGTCGAGGAATAGTCCTTCTAGGGAAGCGTCTTCTAAAACAGGCTCTGTCCAAAAGGTGGGTAGGAAGAAGGTAGCGGGGCCTTTGAAATTAGTGGAGTTGAGGAATAAGGTCCAACATTGGTTACCGGTGCGAATGTCTACACCATTGGTTTGTTCCATTGGCTCCGTGAGGGGGAGGGGCAGATAGCCATAGCCCAACATTTCTCCATTGAGTGCTTGCGCCATATTGAGTCCATCCGGCGCCCAGAGGAGTCTGTTTGATAGCTGGGCAACGCCGTATTTTCCACCGGGGGTGCTCCAATCTCTTTGTCCATTGCCTAGCATATTACTTCTGCCGGCACCAGGCCCATTGGCCCAAGCGTAAAAGTTGTGAGAAACGCCACCCATGATGAACTTGGGTATTCGGGTGCCGAAGCGGGTATCATGCCACCAGCCTAAGCCGCCTTCAATAGTGGTGTAAAATTGGTCGGGTTCAGTACCCGTGCGCTGGGTAGTCAACCAGCAGCCGGCCAGCCCCATTTGAAAATCTTGGGGCCCAGGGTAGTCTTTAAAGATTGGCCAGGCGGCGCTGTAGAGCGTATAGCCAGAGCCCAAAGAGGTATCCGTAATGTCTTCGGTGGAGATCCAGGTGAAGCCCGATCGACTGGCATTCGTTACTTGAGCATTGGCAGTGTAAGATGACAAGCTCAGTATTACTGCGACGAGCAGGAGGATAGGTGTGTGATGATGCATGAGGTCGTAAGTGATTTAAGTATCACAAAATATGCACAAGCATCTCTGGATACTAAGAGGATGCGCAGATAAACTGTAAGCTAGGCGCGAAGTGGTTGAAAATAGATTTTCTCGCTATGAAAATAATCTTACGATAGTTAACATTTGTTCACTTTATACTGTGAATGTATTTGCAAGGGCCCTAAAGAAGATCACAAATATTCTAAATGAAGCTAAGATTGACTACATGTTAGTAGGAGGATTTGCGGTTAGTTTTCATAATCGGGCCCGAACCACCAATGATATTGATATTGTTCTGCAGATTTATCCTCGGGATGTAGGAAAAGTTGTAGCTCATTTTCCTGAATGGAAAAGCTTCGAGAAATCATTTGCAGAGAGCGTCCAAGCTGGTCAGATGTTTAACATCACTGATTTTGAGACTGGGATTCGTTATGATCTTATGACTTATCAGGATAGCGATTACAATTGGATCGCCTTCCAAAGAAGAGAGCAACTTGAGTACTTTGGAATTAAATGCTGCATGTGTACTAAAGAAGACTTAATAATTTCCAAACTCAGTTGGTACAACATCCGTCAAAGTGAGAACTGATTTAAACTTTTGTGGTGTTGATGAGCCTGAGCCATTGTGGGTTCTGGCGAAGAGGCTTTCCGAGTGCATACCTGGAAGGTATCCCGCAGCAAGTGCGGGAAGGAAAACGCTGAAGTCAGGTTCCATAAGGGATTGAGGCGCAATCCATTAGAAAAGTTTAAATCAGTTTATTGAGAAACTTCATATGTTTAACGCCTACGATTCCCGTAGTGGAATCATTAATTTCCTGATTGACAGCACTCTCTTGACCTTCTTGTGGGGTTTGGAAACCAGCTTTAGTGATACCACCTGCACCGAAAACATTAAATGTACCAAACTTCTTCGCATCCAGATTGATATTAAAGCTCAAATCCTGATAACTGGAATAGGTAACTTATTCATTCAGTGCTGATTTTTGGTAGATCAAAACCATTCATGATACGAAATTAGGATCCCTGCCTAAGTGGTGCTTCTTTTATCCATTAGCGGAATTCATGACCTTCCGGGCGGAAGGAACAGCCCTACGAACGGGAATGCTATTGAATAGCGAGACTGGGGCTGCATTGTCTTATCGATGTGTAAAAGACTAATGTGTGTTTACCAATATGTACTATCTTCGAAAGTCCTAAGGGAGTTCCCTATTGTATCTCTTTGAGTGCACACCAACGTTTAAATCAAAAAAGAACATGGCAGAAGAAAATGACTACAGCGCGCTAACGCTAGAAGAATTACGGGCAGAAGAAAAAAAGCTCAAGCGTAGTGAGTGGCTTTCCGCTCTTGGTGTTGGCATTCTAGCGGGAGTGATGATTTTTGGTATCGTGAAAAACGGATTCGGCTTTCTCTATATCGTTATTCCCGTGCTTATGATCGGCGGTTTGGTCAAAAGTTCACAGGTCCAAAAAGCTAAACTCAAGGAAATTCAGGCAGAGATTGGCGCTCGAGAAACAGCTTAGGAATTTGCTTTTGAAGTTTTGTGGAGCTCTAATACCACAACCAAAATTATAAGATGAATAAATGGCTAAAACTTGCCGTAGGAACCATCGTTCTACTGGTAATCCTCGCCTTCGTGGCACTCCACAAAATTGCCCCCTACGCTATTATTTCGCCATTCCGAGTCGATAAAACGGCCTCTCCTGCGGACTATGGCCTGGTGAGCGAATCGCTCAGCATTTACGGTGCGGATAGTGTACTGCTCAAAGGCTATTGGGTGAAAAGTGATCTGGATACGGCGAAGGGGATCATCATTTCTCTCCACGGAATAGGGAGTTGTAAAGAACACGGCTTGCCACTAGCAAAGAACCTTGCTGCGCAAGGCATAGAAACTATTGTTTTCGATGGCCGAGGACACGGCGAAAGTGGTGGTCAATACAACACCTACGGATTTTACGAAAAGCAGGATGTTTTCAGTATTGTGGATTACGTCAAAGCCCGAAATCCAGATGTCAAAGTAGGTGTTTGGGGTAACTCTCTTGGTGGTGCTATCGCCCTGCAAGCACTAGCAATAGATCCGCGCCTTGAATTTGGACTGATTGAAAGTACGTTCACGGATATGCGGCAGATTGTCCATGACTATGCCAAGCGACTGATGTGGGGAATAGGTATCAAGCCCGCTTCCAACTACGCGCTGTGGCGAGCTGGCAAGATTGCCAATTTTGACCCAAATGAAGTAAAGCCCATCGTAGCTGTACAAAGCATTGAGCAGCCTGTTCTCATTGCACACGGTGATGCGGATGAAAATATTTCGGTGGAATACGGTAAACAGCTCTTTGACAACCTAAAGTCGGTTGATAAAGAATGGGTTGTCGTTGCTGGCGGTGGCCACGCTGGCTTGTTCCGAACGGGAGGAGAAGCTTACGCCGAAAAGCTGTGGAACTTCATCGCAAGAAACCTAGCCGACTAAATTCAGTATACTTGGCTAGCCGGAATGGCGATAACTCAATCATCATGAAAAAAATGAAATTTACACAACTACTTTTACTCCTCTTCTTCACCCTTTCCTTGAGCGCTCAAACGAAAAAAGTCCTTTTCATTGGCAATAGCTATACCAATAATAACAACCTGCCCAAATTGGTAGGTGATGCTGCGTTATCGGTTGGCGATACGCTCATTTATAACCGACATACCCCTGGCGGAGCACGACTAAGCGACCACGCCAGCAACCCGAATGCCCTCAATAAGATCAATTCAGATGATTGGGATCACGTCGTGCTACAAGAACAAAGTCAGATGCCCTCTTTTGGAGATTGGCAGGTGGCCAATGAAGTATACCCCTTCGCTGCGCAATTGTGCGATTCTATTCGAGCTAATAATGCCTGTACTCGTCCCATCTTCTACATGACTTGGGGACGGGAAAACGGTGACCAAAGCAACTGCGCTATACTGCCCTGGTTGTGCACTTACGAGGGCATGGACAGTATGCTCAATATGCGCTATCGTATTATGGCGGAAGACAACGAGTCTCTCGTTTCTCCAGTAGGGGAAGTATGGCACTACATTCGAGATAATTATCCTGAAATTGATCTCTATGCCGGCGATGGCTCACACCCCACCATTCGGGGTTCGTACTTGGCGGCGATTACCTTCTACACCATTATCTTCCAAAAGGACCCAACCTTGATTTCCTTCAATAGCTCCCTGGATGAAGGCATGGCTGCTGACATTAAAACTGCAGTGAGGCTGATCGTATACGATGATTTGGTGGAGTGGAATATCGGTGCCTACGACCCCGTCGCAGACTTTACTGTTAGCCCGGCCATCAATGTATTGACCTTTGAGAATACCTCTAGTTATGCAGAAGACGTAAGTTGGGACTTTGGTGACGGCAACGTTTCCATACTCGAAAATCCCGTCCACGAATATGCTGCTGAAGGCAACTATACCGTTACATTGGTAGCCTCCAGCTGCGGCTTGGTGGATACGCTACAGCAGGAATACATCGTATATGTCGATCTGGATGGCGATGGTTTCTCGACTGAGACTGATTGTAACGACGACGATGCTGCTATCAATCCGGATGCCGAAGAAATTGCGAACAACGGTATCGATGAAGACTGCGATGGTGATGATCTAATCACCTCAACGCGCGAACTGCAAGGTGTAGAAATTGCTATTTATCCTAACCCAACTAGCGACGTTCTCTATCTGGAACATGGAACAAGCGTAAACTTACAAGTGGAGCTGCTAAACGTAAATGGGCAGTTGGTTAGGGCTTTTCCAGAAAATGCGCAGACTTTGAATGTCGAAGGAATACCAAGTGGGGTATATTTATTGAAGGTCCAACAACTGTCAACGCTACACTACTTTGTGGAAAAAATCTGGATCAAGCAATAGCTGAACAGCTTTTCCCATTCTAATCTGTTTTTATAAAATTTGAATGCCTCTTTAGGCAGTAGCATAGGCAAAG
>JBCBWU010000111.1:0-23910 GCA_039816955.1 Bacteroidota bacterium | reverse complement strand
TGCGGGAAGGAAAACGCTGAAGTCAGGTTCCATAAGGGCTTGAGGCGCAATCCATTAGAAAAGTTTAAATCAGTTCATAAACTTCATTGGGTCAGTGGTATTGTTTCTACCAATTTCCCGCATAGTTCAAGTCCATACCCGTTTGCTGCTGTAAATACTGCCGGTGCACCCGATTAATTTGGCGAATGTGCAGCTGATCATGCGCCAACCAATTGCTTAAGAACAACGCGGCGCTCATTGGACCTAAAGTCGGGTGCTGATAAGTATTATCCCATTGGGGATTCTGTAAACTCCGCAGCCAACTGATCGATTTTTGCCTTTCGGCTAAAAAGTCTAACACCTTCTGTTCAAAATTTTGCCCCAGATAATTACGCTCGACTGGCCAGGTAGTTGGGTGAATACTGGGTAGCGTTTTTTGTGGGTCCTCTAACACGTACTGGACGCGTATCCGGAAATCTTCTCCTTCGATATCGTAAAGATGACAGACAATCTCTAGTAAGCTCCACTGCTCGGCATCTGGCTTCCAAGCTTGCTTGTCAAGGGGTACATTTTGTAGTAGACCAGTGAACACAGATTGGTGATGGTCCATTTGATCAATGATAGTGGTAGGGTTGAACATGGGGAGGGTGAATTAGGGTGAGAATTAGAATTAGAGTGAGAATTAGAATAGGATGGTCCGCTTGTGCCTTCGGCTTTGGCGGATGGGGAAGATGGGGATAATTCCTTAAAAGATCAACTGTTTAGAAAGTCAAGATGCCTAGGCGGTAGGTTCGGCCGTCCTCTCCGTAGACTAGCATTCGACGGGCGGAAATTTGTCGGCAGCGACGAGGGCAGGCTTTAACGCCGGCATCGCTATTGATATAGAGTGGCTCTTTGGCGATTTGACCAGCGCGTGTAATCTCGCTAATCGAGATGACTGTATTTTGAGCTTCTAAGCTACGGCTACGGTTTCTTTCCGGGCGGTACTCGTCGGGATGATCGTTGTAGAGAAAGAAGAAACGATCCTGAACGGTGGCTTGGGCAAAAGAAGAAAAACGCCCCCCGTCGTTAGAGGTCACCTGTTCTTTAGGGATGCGGCGTAGCCAGGTATACGTACCATCTGGTGCTACGTTGGCAACCATGATGTCGTTGTAATGAAACAAAGTACTGGGCACTACTCCCATTCCTTGCGATACATAAGGAGCCTCCGAACGGTAGGATTGCTCGGCGGTCAGAACAATACCACCATCAGAGCGCAATACCAGTTCTCGTAGCTTATAAGAACGGGTAGCACTCACCAATGCGTTTTCGTTTTCGGTAGTACTATTAGTCAGGAAAGCTTCTGTAAAAGGTAGCAGGTCTACTTTAAATGCTTCTTGCGTAAGCGGATTAATGCGGATATGACAAACCCCCAAATTACTCCTCTGCCTTGGTACTCCATAAAGACCACCGCAAACCATGTCTCCATTTCCAGCAACCCGCAGGAGCAGTCTATTCAGCTGCACGCCCTCTATGTCTAGCTGATAGGCGGTCTCTTGCTGGCCGTCACGTGTATAAGCGTAAATGAAGTATTGCGGTACTTCGTCACTATCCTTGCGGGCTTCTTTACGCCCCAGCAAGAATACA
The DNA here is from genome assembly GCA_039816955.1 of Bacteroidota bacterium. Classification (GTDB taxonomy): domain Bacteria; phylum Bacteroidota; class Bacteroidia; order Chitinophagales; family Saprospiraceae; genus Lewinella. Next base: position 22,305 of record JBCBWU010000111.1, on the reverse strand, counting down.
TTTCCTCCCTGATCCACTTGATAGGAGCGGACACTGAATCCACGATCAGCGTGAGGCAACTCAACTTGACGCGTCCAGATCATTTGGAAGTTATCATCAAAAACGCGCAAGGTAAAACGCTCCGGGCCACCTTCTTCGGGTGGGAGTTGATTGTACATCAATAGGAAGGAGCTATCTCGACTAAATTCTAGATCATATTGGCGGCGACGAAACTTATCATCAAACGGCAAGCTAGCCATTAAGCGTTCCGCTTCAATCACCTCTCCCCGAGGGCTAAACGGGCGCAACCACAGTTGGCTATTCTCTTTTTGGGCATCTGGTCGGCTTGTAACCAGGTAAAGCTTATTGCGCAGACTAATGATATCCTCTAAATCTACTTTGCCTTCGCCGGGTAGTTCAAATTCAAAACGCCCCGTCATGTCCATTTGTGCATTGTAATGCTCAATCCAGTAGCGCTCACTCGACAAGGCCTGCTGTGGACGAAAACGCAGGATATACGCTCCCCAATTACCCGCCTGGATAATCCGAACAAACTGGCTATTGTTTGGTGCTTTTTGCCGGTCTCCCCACTGGAGAGACGCATCAATATTAGCTAAAGATTGTGCCTGGAGTCCCCCCATAGTAAAGAAGGCCAAGCAAAACAACAGGGTAATTGAGAGCGTAAAGCGCGACACAGGAATAAAAGTTAGAGGCTTCGATAATCCGCCCCATTGGCGGGGTCAACCCGGGTCATTACTTGCCGGACAGAGTTGCGTTCCGCATTCGTTCCTCGTTTGAAAATCTCGAGAATTTCCTGGCGCTTTGCGTTGAGAAACAACTGAGTGAGGATCGCATTAGGATAGGACTGATCTACCTGCCCCAAAGTAGTAATCACCTCCGAGATTGCAGCACGGGCAACTGGGATATCCGCTGTCATCATATCCAAGCCCAAACGGTGGTATTGGTACATTCCCAAACGCAGTGGTTTGAAACGAGGAGAAAGCAAATTTTCAATGACCCAGAAGCGGTTCCTACTACCCCGGCTGTTACTACCATCAGTAGAAGACCATCCCAGGTAGGTACCGTATAATCCTGCCGGTACGTTATTCACAATTTCTTGCGCTTTCTGGAAGTACTGATCACCGCCGGTGGGTGAGAAGGTATCATAATCCATGCCCAGGATAATATTAACGTAGAATGCCAGGATGGAAGTCAAATTATTCTCAAAGCGGTTTTCGCTGAACTGTAATGGCTGAAATTGCTCGTACTCAAAGGAGACATAATTGTCGATCGTATTGAGGATAGGCGTACTCTGATCCGTTCCGAAGATGGGGCGAGATGATTGTACCGCCAACGTCATTTCAAAGCTGGTAGCAGAAACTTCCTTTTGTAGGGTAAAAATGAAGTTGCAATCAATGCGCTCCTCTGGATCAAAAATATCGTTGGTCCACTTCTGGTTTAAGAACTCCGTGATGCCCTGCTCCAAAGTGGTAAATACCGCTGGATCTACCAGCTGCAACTGCTGCGTATTTACTTTACAGGTTACATTGAATTCCTGGCCAATCGCTACGTTTAACAATCCCAACAGGCCAAAGAGTAGTATTCCTTTTCTCATGTTTACATATTCTTCATCAAGGTAGTAGCTACAATATCTCGTGCTACTTCATCCTTGCTTTTTAACTCAAAATGAACAACTTTATTGTCTGCCGCAAAGATACTGACCTTGTTGGTATCTGTACCAAAGCCCGCCCCAGTATCCCGCAGTGAATTCAAGACGATGTAATCAAGGTTTTTGCGCTCCAATTTACCTTGGGCATTAGCCTCGGCATTCTCCGTTTCCAAAGCAAAACCAATTAAGAGTTGCCCCGCTTGCTTTTGTTGCCCCAGCGTAGCTGCGATATCCGGATTCTTGACCAATTCGATGGTCATATGCTCCCCCTTCTTTTTGATCTTCTCTGTAGCAGCATTTACCGGCCGATAATCAGCTACTGCTGCTGCCATAATAGCCACCTGACAAGTGGGAAAATGCCGCAAGGCTGCATCGTACATCTCTTGCGCACGCTGCACGCGTTCCACCGTAAGGCCCTCCATCTCTGGCTGAAGACTAGAAGGCCCCAAAACAAGTATAACTTCGCCTCCTTGTTCCGTTATAGCTTTCGCTAAAGACACTCCCATTTTACCCGAAGAACGGTTACCAATAAAGCGGACTGGGTCGATGGCCTCATAAGTGGGTCCAGCGGTGATCAGCACTTTCGTGCCCGCTAGTGCTTGGCTCCGAGTGAAGAAATCGGATAGAAATTCAACTATATTTTCTGGCTCTGCTAAACGTCCCTCTCCCTTTAAACCACTCGCCAGCTCGCCACTTTCTACGGGAATCAGGTGATTGCCATAGCTATGCAAGCGTTTGATATTAGCCTGCGTACTTGCGTGGTGCCACATGTCAACATCCATTGCCGGCGCAACGAAAACAGGGCAACGAGCAGACAGGTATACTGCCGCAATGATATTATCACAAATGCCATTGGCCAACCGGGCCAGTGTGTTAGCGGTAGCGGGAGCCACTAACATGGCATCGGCCCAAAGTCCTAGCTCTACGTGGTTATTCCAGGCATCCTCCGCCGTTACTTCCGTGAAAACAGGACGCTTACTAAGCGTAGAAAAGGTCAATGGTTGCACAAACTTAGTGGCGGCGGGAGTCATTAATACCTGCACTTCAGCGCCAGCTTTCACCAATAAACGCGTTAGGAATACCGCTTTGTAGGCGGCGATACTTCCCGTAACTCCTAAGATGATTTTCTTGCCCGCAATGGCTTCCATCCGATTGCTCTTAATGAATAATAATCTGCTTACTTTCCTCCTGCCCTTCGGCGGAAAGAATAAGATAGTAAGTACCGGGGAGAAGATCGTAGAGAAACAATTGATTATCGTGGTTTTCCAATTGCTGCTCGTACACAATTTGCCCCTTTATATTGACGACCCTAAGACCAAATGGGTCACTCCAGTTCGGATTCACTTTAACATTTAGCATCCCGTAGCTGGGATTTGGAAAGACAATACTGCCTTCCACTTGAGTCTGCTCCAAGGTGAGTTTACCAATCCATTCGGCCAGGGCATTTATATAATCTTCGTCCACGATACTACGTGCCAACGGAGGCATCTGATTTTCACTGGTACTAGCGTCTCGGACCCATAATTCAGAACCTTCAAAATCACCAGGCTCCACAATGGTATTGTCTCCAGAGGAGTTGATGCTGAGCGTAGGCGCCTGGATAATATTCTTCATTTTCACCGGTGTCTCAAAACGCAAATCCAGCTCCACACCATTTACCCCGCCCGGGCGGTGGCAAGGGGCACAGTTGCTATCCCAGTAAGAACGAATACGCGTTTCCAATGAAATCTCCTCGTCGTACAGAGGATAAGAGCGATGATATTGCTTTCCTTGACCAATATCTTCCTTAAATATTACCAATTGATTGAGGTAGTCCAACTGATTTTGGGTTCTGCCCGTATTGGGGTACGTCATATCCCCGTTCAACTGGTGCGTCTTCACCCCAAGTACCAGACCCGCTTGCTGGTTGTGGCAACTCAGGCATTGTTCCCGGCTAGGAAAACTCCACTGCTGTTCAAAAACTAGCGTATTATCCTCATAATGCGTTACCTCACGTGAGGTACCTCCACCCAAAAGGAAGGCTTCGGTTCCTTCTTCATTCCATTTATAAGTAAGGCCGTAGGCTCGTCCCTCTGCTCCCAAAATGAAGAAGCGAGTCTCCAATCTTACGGTAGGTCCATTAGTCGTAGTAGGAAGATTAAACTGTTTTACGAAGACGGTTCCTTCCGGAAACTGCCAACTACCAGTGGGCTTAAAGCCAATTTGCTCCCACTCCTCATCGTAAGTTCCATCGTTGGGAAGGGCCATCCACCGCTGTTTCTCCGCCCGGTCTGACCAGAGTGGCGCATTAACTTGATAGGGAATCAAGCCAGGTACCGGCTCTAGGTTGACCAGATCGGTGAAAGCCCCCAGCTCTGAAAGGCGACTTGGTGGTTCGGGCACATCCACGCGGCGCTTTAAGCGCAGAATTTTTCCAGGGTCTAAACCATGACCATCGCCCCCCATGATGGTAAAGAGCACATGCCCATCAGAAAGGGGATGAACTCCAGTAACGGCCGCATTCTCCAGGTCCTCTACTGGTTGTCCATTAAAACTACCAATGAGTACCTCCATAGTGGTAGACTCGTTCGGAGTGGTATTCGTGAGGGCCATTACTTTATCGGCGGTCCAATCTGCCAGTAAGTATTTTCCATTCAGCTCAGGGTAGCGGCTACCGCGATAGACGTTTCCGCCGATCATACAGAAACCAACAGAACGATCGTATTCGAAGAACGGACCTTTATCTTGGCCAATAAGCGCTGCTGGCTTCTCGTGTACATCCGATGGGCGCGTACCTTCCCGGTAGGGCCACTGGAGGTTGTCTCCTCTTTCTACAATATTGAGTTCTTCCCGTTTATCACTACCTACATCTACCAACCAAATGCGATCAGTTTCTACATCCTGTGTCATGCTGTAGGGGCTGCGTGCCCCCAGGGCATAGAATTCTTCCAGTAGACCACCGTCTGGGTCCTGCCACGGGTTATCGTTGGGAATGCTATAACCCTGGCTAAAAGTAGCCGGCCAGGAAGAAGGTGGATTCGCATTTGACAAAGGCTGACGGCGAATGGGGTGACTGCGACTAGGGTCATTATCTACGTCAATGCGAAGTACGCCGCTGAAGAACCCACGAGAAAGAGATTGGGTACTGATTTCTTCAAACTCACCGGCTCCTTCATCACCCAGGGAGAGGTACAAGAAACCGTCTTTACCAAAAAACATGCCGCCCCCACCGTGCCACGACCAGCGATCGTACTGCTGAATCAAAACTTCCTCCGATGCTGGGTCGAAAGTACCAGCGACTGCATCCCAACTGAAAGCAGATAAGCGATTGTACCCGCGCTCGGAAAACACTGTCGGGTTGGGCTTAGTACGGTAGAAAAGGTACACCTTCTGCTGCTCGGGCGAGGCCGGATCGCCAAAAGACGGATGTAGTGCTACGCCAATAGCGCCGGGTTCTCCCTTGGCAAAGGTGATGTCTTTTATATCTAGTACTAGTTCGCGCGTTTGTTGCTCGAGTGATACGCGCCAAACCTCACCGGGTTTACAAAGTACCAACAGATCATCGCTACCTGGCCATTCTAAAATCCGGGTAGGGTCGAAAAAGTAGGTGCCGGGCATTACTTCTTCCAGCTCCCAGGCACTGCCGGGGGCCGCTGCCGGAAAGGCTCCGTTGAGGTAAGGGCCGATCGCCCCTGGAGGGGGTGGAGTCTCTTCTGAACTATTGGTAAAAACAAGACCTAAGCCCAAGAAGCAAAAGAGATAAAGCCAATGTACATTTTTCATCACGCGAGAAAGTTTACAAGCACTTGCCTCAAAGATAAGGCCATGATTAGTTGTGGTAGTAGTACTTTGTGTCTTAGCCTCAACGAAAAAAGGCGAAAGTGGTAAATTTCTTACCCACTTTCGCCTTTTTCGTGCATCACTACTAGTAGCAAGTACTAGTCGTCAAGACGCTTTCTCTCGTTGTAACGGTGGTAGAGCTCACCACCAATGTATTCTTCCGTAGCGATAATCACCGGATTGGGAAGACGCTCGTAGAACTTAGAGATTTCAATTTGCTCTTTGTTCTCGGTGATTTCCTCAATTGTATCTGAAGATACCGCAAACTCTTCAAGCTTATTGTTAAGCTCGTGCTTCAAGTCAACAGAGAGCTGGCGGGCACGCTTAGAGATGATCGCCAAAGTTTCGTAGATGTTTTCGGTTTCATTAGACAAACCGTGTACGTCACGTGCACGCACATTTGGGTCTAGTCCTTGCACCTTATTTTTGATATCTGACATCTTGCAATTGTTTTAGTCGTTTTTGAGCATCAGTGAGCATCTCTTGCACCTCAATGATGTATTCGCCACCCCGGTATCTGCTGATGAAGGCATCCGCCCGTTTTAGCATATCCTCGTAGCGTTCTTCTTGTCTTTCCACAAAGCTATTTTCAGCTAGTAGAAAAGCAGATTCTATTGTGCGGTAGCGAATTTCTTCCGCCCGTTTAGTATCCGGATACTCAATCAACAAGTTCTCATAAGAACGGATAGCTGATTGATATTGTTGCAAATCGAAATAAAGGTTAGAAGCCTCATAGTCCTTCAATTCCAGTTTCTGCCGCATTTCGTCAATCAACTGGTTGCATTCGGTCACCCGATCACTAGTGGGATGTTGATTGGCAAATTCTTCCAGGGCTTCAATTGCCTTAAGCGTGTACGTTTGATCCAAGCGGTATACCGGAGACAGCTGATAATTGCTGTAAGCGTTCATAAACTCGGCCTCCTCCTGGTACTGACTGGCTCCGTAAGTTTTGGCAAAATTATCGAAGTAATAAGCGGCCAAAATATACTGCTCTAGGTTGTAGTAGGTGTAGGCGTAATTGTAAGCGATCTTTTCCGCTTCCGGACGACCGCGATAGCTGCTCACAATGAGCTCGTACAAGGTCTGTGCCTTGAGGTACTCCTCAGCATCATAGTAAGCATGGGCTTTCTCCAGAATACTCTCTGGATCTCCACTGGTTCGGATACGTTCAAACTCGCTTTTGCAAGACGTATTGAACAGGAGTACACCTAAACCCAGCAAACTGATCAACAAGCTATTTTTCATAGAAGCGCAAAATTACGGATTTTCAAGGAATTAGCCAGTCTTCCAACAAGAAATTAATACGGCTACGTACCCCAAAGAGGAGCCAGATAGTACAAATGGTTGTTTGGGGTGCAGAATAAGGCAATTATCCTTAATTTGGCTGGCTATGGAGTTGATGCACATTGATGCCTTTCGGCGCTACTACAATACGCACATTTATCCGGAGCTGCGCCGCACCGAACGTTTGCGCAAGCGCTTGTTAGGGCTCATCTTTTTCTCCTTGTTGATCATCTTCCTGATCCTCACGATCTCTGCCTATCTCGGAGTAGTGCTATTGTCGCTTTTCTTGATCCTCCCCATTACTTTCTACATTTTCTACCTGGGGTATCGTATCCAACGTTTCCGACAGGAATTCAAGCCACGAATTGTGGGCCTGATCCTGGACTTTATGAACGAGCAACTCAACTTCTCCAACCTCAGCTACAATGCTCAAGGAATGATTCCCAAATTGCTCTTTCAGCAAAGCGACATCTTCGCCACCAAGGCGCACTACTACCAAGGGGAAGACTTCATCAAGGGCATGGTAGGCGAAATGCCTTTTGCCCTATCGGAACTCGTGGTGCGGGAGCTTTCACCCATGACTAATAAACTGCAAGAGGTGTTCGAAGGCGTCTTTTTGCACGCCATTTTTGCGGAAGAGGATACCCGCGGGCAGATCGTCGTATGGCCCCGCCGCCGCAAGCAATACCTAACCCGAAGTATTAAGGAGTTTAACTTCAAAGGGGGGATGAACCAGGATTATGAGATCAACGATCCTGATTTTCAGGAGTATTTTCTGGTGTACGCCAGCCAGGATACTCACGTACAAGGTATTTTATCTGAACCGATGCAGGAAGCCTTGGTACGCTACGTAGAGCTTACGGGCAAGGACATCTACATGTCGTTCATTGACCGGCACATCTTTACCGCCATCAGCGAAGAACGCGATCTACTAGAGCCCAGTATTTTCACCTCTAATATCCATTTCGACCTCATCCGAGAGTTTTATTTCGATATCATGCTGGTATTGAAAATTGTGGAGGATTTTGATCAGACGCACTAGGTGGTTGAATTGAATCATATATTAGGGTACAACTAGCTGTCAATCTTATTGAAGGTCGGTGGGCTTCATGCTTCTAACCGCCAATCATAACAGTAGGTAATCCCGCCACAATACTCCCACCATGATCTGTGGTATCGCCCATCCGGGCAGCCGGTTTTCCATTAATCATAACGGTGGCAGAGCCCTTGATGATAGTAGCTGGTGGACCAACGCAGGTACACAGGTCGCCCATTACCGCGGCGGGCATGCTGCCAATTAAGACGTTGGGGGCACCAGGGCCTATTATTGGCCCACCCACGTGTGGAATAGGAGGAATGCCCGGTGTTTGCATCGGACAGGTGTGCATATCGGTTAATCTTGCTGCTGGAGGCATAGTTCAGGTGTTTTTAGTTGATCATTACCATTGCTCCTTTTACGGTGGTTGTTCCAGTGGCCGAAAGCTCGGCGGTGGAAAGCCCCGTTGCCTTGAAGGAGGTATCCGAAGAGAGGGTTATTTGTTGACCATGGCCAATGAGATTGCCAGTAGCTTGGGCGTCAATTTTGTTTCCGGCATTGAGGAGAATGTTTCCTGCGGCTTCCAGGTGTAAGTCAGATTCACTCTTGATCGAGATGCCATCACTGGAAAGTACAATCTCATTTTGATGCGGATCCTTAATAGTAAGCGTTTCGGTATCCTCATCGTAGGTGACATACTCTAATACTGGAGCTTCGTTGGCCTGTGTACCTTCATTTGCAGTACTGGCTTCCTCTTCTTCCAACCCCAAATAGCGGAGGATATCCAAGCCAATTTCGACCGTTGTAGTCCAATTTCCTGCCGCAATACTGTGGTGTACCCCAGAGATCAATTGTTTCCCCTTGTAGTTATCACCAAAACCTGCTAATTCAATTGGCGTATTCAGTCGAGCCAGAGCGCTTCCCTGAAACTCAAGCGTTCCGGTGGGAGGTGCAGTCTTTTGGCCGCGTTTGTCTTTATGAACCTTGGTTTTCAACTTTGCGGACTTTAATCGACCTCCAGCCAGCTGGCTTGTCTGATCCAGTGTTAGATCAAACGAATTCACATCTCTACCAAAAGTAAGTTTGAGATCCGCTGCCGCTCCCAAATTCTTCTTCTTGGCTAAGACCTTATCATCCTCACAAACAATCAGCAAATTACTGAGGAACGCTCGCTGCACTATGAATTCCCAATCCGTCTTTTTATTCTGAAATACATTTTCATACATCTGGTCGCTGTCATCCGTTTCTACCTCGATTCCGTTTTCTCCACAAACCTGAGCAATAATCTCAGAATTCTTTTTGTCGCTAAAGCTTGCCGACTGTTCATCAATATCCATTTTAGCAGCCTCGTGCTCGCAATAAACGGTTAGTATTGTCATAGAACCATTACCGCTTATACCTTGTCCTGACACCACCCCTTTAAATATGGTGGCTTCTCGACTATGATAACCGGCATTAATGGTAATTGACTTATCGGGAGCAAAGGCTGCGTTCTCGCTCAATGCGAATGGGTCACGATCACGTTGTGGCAAGGTAATTTCAATGATCGCTTGCGGTACTGAATATAATTGTTGCTCTACTTTGATGGATACAACTTCGACACTATCAGGTATAATAGTGCCATCTGATAAAATCTGATAAGTAACGACATCCCTGGCGTCGTGGAGTGGTGAGATAGCCATAGTGTAATCTGAGATTTTAGGTTTATAAATTCCTAAAGATAAGAAGTTCATAAACAGATCCTAACAAGCCCTCCAGAGGAAGATTAAAACCATGAGAACACAATTTCTACATTGATAGACAAGTTGTAAAAACCACAATGCTCAATGAACTGATTTAAAGTCTTGGTCTGTAGATGAGGTCAATAAATTGCTTTTGCTGACGAGTCGCTTTTCGAGGAGCATACCTGGAAGGTACGCGACGAAAAAAAGACGAAGCTCAGGAGGAGCAAGGTATAGACCGTAATCCAGAGAAAAACTTTTAAATCAGTTCAATTAGTAAACTATCACACTATGTCTAAGCACTTCTTCACGTTGAGCCTGCTCTGCTGTGCTCAATTTCTCTTCGCTCAAGTCAGCACTTTTATCCACCTCGATCAGTTTGGTTATTGGCCCGATGCTGAAAAAGTAGCAGTACTTAGTGACCCACAAGTGGGCTTCAATGCTGCAGATAGCTACAGCCCAGCTAGTACATTAGAACTCCGTTCTGCCAGTACAGATAACGTCATTTATAGTGGCTCACCGCAGGCTTTCAATGGTGGCCAAACCGATGCCTCATCGGGTGATAGGGGCTGGTGGTTTGATTTCTCCAGTGTAAGCACTCCTGGCAGCTATTACGTCTATGACCCCATCAACGATGAACGTTCGGCCTTTTTTGAAATTAGAGATAATCCTTATCATGACATTCTCGTCGCAGCTGGGCGCATGTATTTCTATAATCGTTGCAACGCCCCTAAGGCAGCACCCTACGCTGAAGCCAACTGGACGGATGGAAACAACTTCCTAAATCCGTTACAGGATGCCAATTGCCGTTACATTTTTGACCCCGGAAATGCAGCACTTGAAAAAGACTTGCGTGGTGGCTGGTTTGACGCTGGCGACTACAATAAGTACGTCACCTTTACCGAAGAAACGCTCCACAATCTACTGGCCGCCTACGAAGAAAATCCTGGTGCATTTGGCGACAATTGGAACATTCCCGAAAGTGGTAATGGTATTCCAGACCTTCTGGATGAAATCAAATGGGAACTGGACTGGATGCTAAAGATGATTAACTCAGACGGTAGTGCGCACATAAAGATGGGGAGCCAAAACTTCTCAGAAAACAGTGCCTCTCCCCCTAGCAATAATTTTGACCAACGCTTCTATGGTCCTACCTGCAGCTCCGCCTCAGCAGCCAGTGCTAGTGTACTATCACACGCTGCCTTGGTACTACAGGGCATTGAAGGATTAGAAGGCTACGCTGCCACCCTAAGCGATAATGCAGTTCGCACTTTTGCCTACGCACTGGACCGATTTGAATCCGGCACCCTGGAGACCAATTGTGACGATGGTAGCATCATCGCTGGTGATGCCGACCGCAACGAACAGCAGCAACTGGAATCCCTCCTAGCTGCTTCCTTTTACCTTAGGGCACTTACGGCAGAGGGTAACTACGAGCAGTTCTTCCTAGAGCAGTACGCTAACACCACACCCATGATCAACAACTTTTGGGGTGGTGACCAACTTTTTGTGCAAGACGCACTCATCAATTACCTCCAACTCAATAGTGGATCTCCAACGGTACAGCAAGCGATCCAATCTTCCGTCAGTAACGCCGTCAATAACAACTGGAACGGCTTCTTTGGATGGACCGAAAATGATCTCTACCGTAGCTTCGCTCCCAACTGGACTTACAATTGGGGCAGTAATCGCCCTAAAGCCAACTACGGTTCGCTCAACTTTCAGATGATCGCCAACCAACTAGGGAATAATCCCGCTACCTTAGAGCGTAAGGCGACGGAGCATCTGCACTACTTCCATGGTGTAAATCCGTTAGGGATGGTCATGCTATCCAATATGTACAGCTACGGCGGCGATCGCTGCGTAAATGAGATCTACCATGCCTGGTTTGCTGATGGTACCGAGTATGATCATGCTTTGAATTCTCCTAAAGGCCCGGCTCCTGGTTTCGTTACTGGTGGTCCAAATGCGGCCTTCTCCGTCACTACGCTCTCGCCACCAGCGAATCAGCCTGACCAGAAAAGCTACCTGGATTTCAACGATAGTTGGCCCAATTCCTCCTGGGAAATCACGGAGCCTGCTATTTACTATCAGGCTAGCTACATTCGTTTCCTTGCTCATTTTGTGGAAGGGGAAGAGATAGTAAATACCGAGAATGAACCTACTGCCACTATAGTCAGCACCTTTCCCAACCCTACTGGAGGTCAAACTCAACTCAAGGTACCCAGTGGCAGCTATCAACTGCGTATCATGGATTTACAAGGTAGAACGCTCCAACAATACGAGTGGCAGTCTGGTACTCCCGTTGACCTGCAACAACTCCCAGCGGGCACCTACGTAGTGGAGGCTACTTCCGAAGACCAAAGTGCTGTATACCAAGTCAAAGTAGCTAAGCAGTAAGCAAGCGAATACTTACTTCATATTATTGTCATCCCAGCTTTTGCACGAAGTCAAAAGTTGGGATGACTCCTTTATGGTCCCTATATTCGCGCAAATTGTAGCGATCGCAACTTTTGGGACACCTCCAAACAGTTTGGGATCTTCATATAAACGAGATAGATCATGACAGCCTCCCGTTCACTCATTGAAGCCGCTTGGGAAGACCGCAGCATGTTGAAGGATAAAGAAGTACAAGACGCAGTGCGTGGCGTACTTGACCAATTAGACCAGGGACTACTGCGCGTAGCAGAACCAATGGCTACCCCCAACAATCCGGAAACGGATGGTCAATGGCAGGTTAACGATTGGGTAAAGAAGGCCGTCATCTTATACTTCCCCATTGCGCAAATGGAGACAATTGAAGTGGGTCCGTTTGAGTTTCATGATAAGATTCCACTGAAGAAAAACTTTGCCGAGAAAGGCGTGCGGGTAGTACCTCAAGCATTAGCTCGTTACGGTTCTTTTCTGGAGCCCGGCGTGATCATGATGCCCAGCTACGTCAATATCGGTGCTTACGTGGGTAGTGGTTCTATGGTCGACACTTGGGCAACCGTGGGCAGCTGTGCACAGATTGGGCAAAACGTACACCTGAGTGGTGGCGTGGGCATTGGTGGTGTATTGGAGCCGCCACAGGCAACGCCCACTATCATTGAAGACAATGCCTTTATTGGTTCACGATCTATCGTTGTGGAGGGTGTCCACATTGAAAAAGAAGCCGTATTGGGTGCCAATGTTGTACTTACTCAAAGTACACGTATCATTGACGTTTCCGGCCCAGAGCCGGTGACTTACCGAGGTCGTATTCCTGCCCGCTCCGTGGTCATTCCTGGTTCTTATACTAAATCATTCCCCGCTGGTGACTATCAGGTTTCTTGTGCACTCATCATTGGACAGCGCAAAGAAAGCACCGATAAAAAAACCAGCCTCAATAGTGCATTGCGCGAGTTTAATGTGGCGGTGTAAGACTAGATGGAGCAATTGACCAAAAGGCAGCAACAAGCCAAAATATTAAGAGCAGTACGCAAGATTCACCGCTGGACGGGGGCTACCCTCTTTGTACTTTTTCTCTTCATTTCTATCACGGGTTTACTGCTGGGTTGGAAGAAGGACAGCAAGGGGTACCTACTGCCCAATACCCAAAAAGGAATTTCGGCAGATGCTTCCGATTGGCTCCCCCTTTCTCAATTGCAGGACCAAGCTGTTTACTACCTGGATTCCATTAACCCAGCGCTCGACACTAAGATCGACCGCATGGATGTGCGACCGTCGAAGGGTATTGCAAAGTTCACTTTTAAGCAGCATTACCACGAGCTACAGTTAGACCTTAGTAACGGAGAGCTACTCAGTTTTGGCAAGCGCCGCTCTGACCTCCTGGAGCAAATACACGATGGCTCCATCATCGACCGCCGTCTGGGTTGGTCCTTTTTCAAATTACTCTACACTACCATTTCGGGCTTAGCTTTGCTCACGTTCACAGTCACGGGCTTCTGGTTGTGGTACGGCCCTAAGCGCATGCGGCAGCATTAACAGCGATTTGGCGAGTGGCGCAGTAACTTACGATGAGCTAATTGATTGCCCTAATTGTACATTCTATTCGGAAACACCCCTCACAAGTATCAGCTATACCCTTTTAGTCCGCGACGAATACGACTGCGAAGCAGAAGACACCAAGGTTGTAGAGGTACTGAAGGATTATGACCTTTTTGTACCCAATGCCTTTTCTCCTAATCAAGATGGTCAGAATGATTTCTTCTACCTCCAAACCAAGGAAAACCTCATCATCGAGGAGTTTCGCGTATTTGACCGTTGGGGCGGCCTTATATTTGAGGTTAAGGACCGAATGAACAATCTTTCTTCCGACGGCTGGAATGGCATGATGGGTGGGCAAGCAGCGCCGGAAGGCCTATAAGTTTGGACTGCCAAGGTCAAATGGATAGACGGCGTAGTACAACCCTACTCCGGCGAGATGCTATTGCTTCACTGATGCAGTAAAGTTTGGTAGAGCGCCTTTAGTTCCCACACACTGCGATCTACTGAATAATTGGCCTCAATATATTCTTTCCCTGCCGCTCCTATTTGGGTTCGAAACGCTGCATCCGTTGCCAAACGTTGAATGGCATCCGCCATTGCTTGAGGGTCTCTTGGTGGAATCACTAAACCAGTCTCATTATCGACCGCCAAACCACGATTCCCACCAATATTTGTCATGATGGTAGGCTTGCCCAGAAATAGGCTTTCGAGCAATACCTTAGAAAGTCCTTCCCCCTTCACCGAAGGTAGTAGACTAAAATCACAGGCCTTGACTAAGGAAAGCACATCCTTGCGGAAACCCGCAAAAACAAATCGGTCTTGAATGCCTTTTCTCCGAAGCACCTGTACCGTTTCTTTACTATCCAATCCCCTACCGATCAGCAAGAACCGCACGGGGCTAGCTGGCGGCAATAAATTAGCGGCTTCCAATAAATAAGGAACCCCTTTCATGCGGCGGGCATTGGCTACCACGCTAACAACTATTGCATCTTCAGGGAAGGCAAACTCACTCAAGCCACCCGTTTCCACATCTTGGTACCAAGCCGGATTATGACCTTTGCTGACAGTAACAGCTTTTCCTTTCGGGAAAAATAATTGTCGATCAAACACCTCCTTTACGGCATCTGACACACAGGTAATAGCGTCAATTCTTGGATTTAAATGGGTAAGGTAGTTAGTAGGATCCCACCAGTGTATGTTTCCGGTATAGCCCCGGTAAGTGACCACCTTTATTGGTAAATCCCAGGCCGCTCGCACCCCGTTGATAATCGCTTTATTATTGAACAAGTGAATGATCTGTCGATCTTGCTCTAATAGCTCCTGGCGGATTCGAGCAACAGATTCCGCACTGAACTTCTTGTCAGGATGATAGTCAATAACCCGCATTCCCGCCTTGCGAAATTCATCGGCAAAGGGCGTATGCCCGTAGGTCATAACTTGCACATCCACACCCGCACGATGAAGGCCAATAAACAGCTCCCCTTCAGGACGAACGGCATTATAGTTATCATCGTAGTTACTGACAACGAGTACGCGCATGCAAAGCGTGGATTAATGGGTGGGGTAGATAGACTCATCTGGTGGGTTACCCAAAACTACATCTGTCGTGTCGGATGTTTCGTAGGGCTCATAAATTGCGTCTTCATTGATAAGTTTGACGAAAGAAACGTGCTCTCGCTCCACGTATACATTAAGTGCAGCTGAGGCGGCCTTCAACATTGCGTAATTACCTCCCCTAATCGTAGCCAGCCCTAGGGCTTCGTAAGTGCGCGGGTTAGATTGGTTTTCTACATTAGCTAAGAAGTCGACCATCTCAGAGAAGATCCCACGGCGCTGGTAATCAGGGTGGATACCAAATGCGACACCTTTAACAATTTTAGGTTCCCCGTACTTCAAATTGTACAGAAAACGGGGAAGCTTCCACCACTTAAGACGCCCTTTGGCAAACTTTAAAGACTGATTAATATCTGGCATCAAAGCGCAGAACCCTACCGGCTCATCACCCGCAAAGGAAATACAAGTGAGATACGGGTCCATCACCGGCTTCATTTGCTTAAGCAGACCATACACCTGCTCTCCATCTAGTGGTTTGAAATGCGGCATAGTAGAGAAGGCCGCATTGTATACCGTGGCAATATGATCACCTTCTGAACGAAGATTTTTGATGTCAATACTCCTAGACTGAACGTTGTATCGTTCACGAATGCGCGAGGAAATTTGAGTCAGTCGTTCGTAGGAGATATTACTCACTTTGCCACCGAAGGTGAAAACCTGTTCCTGAAATTGGTAGCCACGCTGGTCTAAGAAGCGCTGATAATAGGTCGGGTTGTAATTCTCGTTATAGAGTGGTGCAAACCAGCCTTTAGTGAGCAGCCCCCAAAACTTATCGCGTTCGCCAAAATTAATTGGGGCGTGGAAGTAGTTCATCCCTTCCTCCTTTAAGTACGCCTCAGCGGTATCAAACAAAAGCTTAGCGGCCTCGTTGTTATTTACACATTCAAAAAAGCCAATACCGCCTTCCTTCTTTCCGCGCTGCCGGTTGCGCTTACCATCGATAAAAGCAGCGATACGACCAATACCCTGGCCTTGCTCATTGAGCAATACCCAAAGCTTGGCCTTGCCTTCTTTGAAGTTGGCATTTTTTGCTGGATTAAAAACCGTTTCAACATCACCTTCCAAAGGAGCAATCCAGAAGGGGTCGTTTTGGTAGACGTAGTGTGGAACCTGATGAAAGATTTTCCAGTCTTGCGGTGGGGTGATTTCCCGTATTTGCATAAGTAATAGTGGCATTGAACGCTGCAAAAATAGTTATCTTTATGATAGTAATAAGCAAGCATTTTATGCAGGCCCACTCGTTGGAAGAAGCACTGGAAAATCCGCAGCAGGTCACAAGTTTGGTTCTATCTCGCCAAGAACTCACCCGAGTTCCGGCGAAAGTGTGGAAGAAACTTCCGCAACTGGAAAGTTTAGACCTTAGTCATAACAAGATCAAGAAACTTCCAAAGGGGTTGGAAAACCTCACTCAATTGCGTCGGTTACAATTGAGTTTCAACAGCATTACTCGCATTGAGGAAAACCTACTGGGGCTTTTACCGCAACTGAAACACCTGGATCTACGTAAGAATAAGCTCCGTCAACTGTCGCTGGCGTCTACTAGTTTGGAGACCTTAGACTTGAGCGAAAACCGCCTAGCAGGGGTGGCGCCGGTACAGCTTTTCTGCCCAGAGCTTCTTCACCTGAATCTTTCTTACAATAAACTCAGCATGCTCTCCTTTGAGGAAGCTGATTTTCCATCTTTACAGTATCTCAACCTTTCGCGTAACAAGCTATCGGAGCTCCCTATTGTACCAGCCCAGTTGTACGCCTTAGTCATCAATCACAATCGGCTCAAAAAGCTCAATATTAGAGGACGCATCCTTCCGAACCTACAACGTTTGGAAGTTGCACATAATCCGCTCGAACTAGAGGTGCAAAGCTTGAGCAGCTTTCCCCACCTCAGCTATTTAGATGTGCGCTATACACCTACCACTTGGCCGGGCCTGAGTGCGCTACTGCATCGGTTGCCTAAACTCCGACACTTATATGGTGGCCTGAGCCGTAAGCTACAAGATCAAGTGGCTGGTTTTCTAGCCGAAATACCGACCTCCGTATCTATACCTCAGAAAGAAGTGTTCTTTAAACTTTGGCAAGGTTTTGCTGCCGGTCCAGTGCAACCGGAAATACTTTGGTCTGGTCTCAATGAGCGCTGGCATCCCACCATCCAAATTGGTGCCTATTATGAACTACTCCGTAAGTACCCCGCACGGCCCGGACAATTGCGCAGCCGCGTCTGGTATATCTATGGAAAACCAGCCTCTCCACAACTTGTTGAGCGGCTACAAAACGTGGGCGTGCAGCTCACCCAAGAAGTGGAAGAAGCAACGGGTATTCTGTTGGGTTCTGCATTCAACGGAGATATCTCTACTCCTAAAGCAGCTCCCCTTGTAATGGAAGAGCGAATGCTAACCCACTGGCTTGATCGCCAACAATCCCGCTTTCTCACCCATAGCCGTGAGCGTCCACAAATTGCCAATATGCATCGCTTGCTGACTGCCAACGATGAAGCTTCTTTTCAGCTGGGTGTCCAAATGCTACGCGCACAGGGAACGCCAGATGATCTAATTGAAGAACTACTCAAAAAATGGCTACAACAGGATACGACTAAATGCGCCGAATGGGAGGAGGTACTACTGCCCTATCTGCCCGGTGATTTACAACTTGCCCTGCGTGATCGGCAACGCATCAGAATATTCCCAGCCCGGAGAGGTAAAGCTGGAGGCTGGTGGAAAATTCTACAGAAAGCATAACACCTTCCTTTAGAAGATGGACATCCCGGACTTAGAGGTTAGCAATTCAAGCGTCTTCATGCCTAGCACCGAATTTCCCTTTTTGTTTAAGCGGGGGCTCCATACCGCTACGCTATATTGCTCTGGGTGAACTGCCACAATCCCACCTCCTACACCACTCTTTCCCGGTAGGCCAACGGAGAAGGAGAATTCGCCAGACTCATCGTAAAAACCACAAGTCTGCATTAGTGCATTGAGGCGTTTTAGCCGGCTTGTGGAGAGATCTGGAATTTGGCAATCTAACTTATTGCGCCGCGCAAAAAGGTGGCAGGATCGAGCTAGTTCCGTACAACTCATTTCAATGGAGCAATAATGGAAATACAGATCCAGTACATCCTTGGGATTATTGTCCAGGTTGTCGAAAGATTTTAGTAGAAAAGCCAGCGAGGCGTTGCGGTAGCCGGTGTCAAATTCTGAGGCGGCCACCTGTTCATTATAGTTGATGTCATCACAGTGGCTGAGTTCTCGTACGTAGTCGAGCATCTCCGCGTACGGGTCATCTAATTCACTCAGTAGCACATCAGCTACTACCAAGGCACCAGCATTGATGAAAGGATTTCGGGGTTTACCCTCCTCATATTCCAACTGTACCAGAGAATTGAAAGGTGTCCCAGAGGGTTCCACGCCTACCCGCTTCCACAGGTCATCCCCTTTAATACTAAACGCAGCAGCGGTGGTAAAAACCTTAGAGATACTCTGAATAGAAAAGCGTTCCTCGCTATCTCCGTAGGTGTAATCATGGCCATCCAGAAAAGACCAGCAAATGCCGTATTTATCCGGATTTCGGTTAGCCAATTCAGGAATGTAAGTCGCTTGTTCACCCTGGCCATAATAGGGCTTGAGCTCATTGGCGATGTTGGTTAATAGTTGGGTGTAATCAATATCAGGTGTGGTCATAATTTGGCAGGCTTGGATCAACAAATGTAGCAGCTTTGCACCAGCAGAATTGTATCTTGGCGGATAAATCAACACCGCAGGATGTCAAAGCCAGCCAGTCAGTACCACCAGCGCTTTCGAGAAGAGCTTGGTCGCCTCAACCCGGCCCAAAAACAAGCTGTGGAGCAAACGGAAGGGCCGGTATTAGTAGTGGCGGGCCCAGGTACAGGTAAGACCCACATTCTGGCGGCGCGAATTGGTCAAATCCTTCTCTCCACTGATACTTCCGCGCAGAGTATTCTTTGCCTCACTTTCACGGATGCGGGGGTACGCGCTATGCGTGAGCGGCTATTGCAGCTTATTGGCCCAGAGGCGCACCGGGTGCACATCTACACTTTCCATTCGTTTTGCAATACTGTCATTCAGGACAACCTCGCCTACTTTGGCCGGCAAGGATTGGAGCCCGTTAGTGAATTGGAACAAATTGAACTGACTCGCCAAATTCTGGACGGACTCCCAATTACACATCCGCTGCGCAGAGGCAAGATCAATGCCTACTTCTACGAAAAGCACCTCCGCGATTTATTTCAACTGATGAAAACCGAGGGCTGGACACCAAGCTTTCTACAACAAGCTATCAAGGACTATTTAGAAGACTTGCCACAACGGGAATCCTTCCGCTACAAACGTAAGCACGGACCTTACCAGGCCGGTGACGTGAAAGAAAGCAAGCTAGCGACGGAGCAAGATCGCATGACTATTTTGGAAGCAGCTGTCGAACTCTTTCCCGCTTATGAGCGTGGGCTAGCGCAATTGGGCCGCTACGACTACGCCGATATGATCCTGTGGGTACTGAGGGCCTTCCGGGAAAACGAAAAATTGCTGCGCACTTACCAGGAGCAGTACCTCTATTTCCTGGTCGACGAATACCAGGACACCAATGGTGCCCAAAACGAGCTGCTACACCTGATGGCTGATTTCTGGGATAGCCCCAACCTCTTTATCGTAGGTGACGATGACCAGTCCATCTTCGAATTCCAGGGCGCGCGGCTAAAAAATCTGGTTGACTATTACCACAAATACGAAGATGAAATTGCGGTAGTATTGCTACAGCAAAATTATCGTTCTACCCAAGCCGTACTGGACGCCGCAGGAGGACTCATCCAGCATAATGAGCAGCGCTTGACGAAGCAATTGGAACGCCTGGGAATTGAAAAGGAATTGGAAGCAAGCCTAGCGGAACGAAAGGCCTCTACGACACGACCAGAACTTAGGGTTTACCCCAATGCCTTTCAGGAAGAAGTAGCCATTCTTCAGGAAATTGAGCGCCTACACGAGGCTGGTATATCATGGCAGGAAATGGCCGTAATATACGCTCGTCACCAACAGGTGAAGTCGCTCCAGAATTTAATGGACAAGCATGGAATTCCGTACCAAACGCGGCGGAAAACCAATGTGCTAGATACCATACTGATTCGGCAGCTGAGAGAAATGCTCATTTACCTTAAGGACGAGCAGACCCGAAGTTTTAGTGGAGATCATCGCCTGTTCAAAATATTGCACTATCCCTGCTTCGGTATAGAACCGCTGAGCATTGCACGCCTGGCTGCTACGAGAGCAAGTCTAGCATACGAAGAACGGCCAACCTGGCGGGAATGGATACAAACAGCCGAAAAATGGCCCGATAACTTACCTGATCAGGAAAAGATTTTAGCGGTAGCCCAATGGTGGGAAAAAACCCACACACAGTTACCCAATATGAGTCTACCGGCTCTGGTGGAACATTTATTAAGTGGTAGCGGCTTATTGACTGGCGCCTTGAAAGCACCGGATCGTTTGTGGCAGGTACAGCTGGCCAAGACTTTCCTAGATGTAGTACGAGAGGAAGTAGCACGTAAGCCACGCTTAAGTTTAAGTGACTTGTTGCGTATTCTTGACCAGATGGACACCAACCGGCTTAGCATGCCCATGCGCAAAGATATTGAGCTGGAGGACGGGGTGCATTTGGTAACTGCACATAGCTCAAAAGGCCTGGAGTTTAACACCGTTTTCCTACTTGATGCTACTAAAGACTCCTGGGAAGGAAACCAACGTCGCAGTCAACGTTTCGCCCTTCCCGATACTCTTACTTTATCCGGTGAGTCTTTTGTAGACGAAACACGGCGGCGCCTTTTCTACGTAGCCGTTACTCGAGCTAAGGAGCGATTATTCATCTCCTATGGTCAGCAAAATCATAAGGGTAAAGAACAACTGGCCTGCCAGTTTGTGGATGAACTGAGCGAAGCGGGAGGGTGGACAGCGGAAACAACATCGCTCAGTAGTGAAGAACTACTTCGCTACGAAGTAACTGCTCTGCAAAACCAAGAGCGCCCACAACTTCCGGCGATGGAACAATCAGCCATTGCTAAATTATTGACTGACTTCCAGCTGAGCCCCTCTTCCTGGCAGCGCTACTTGGATTGCCCGCTCCGCTTTTTCTACGAAGTAGTCTTACAGGTGCCTCAAATTCAGCGGCCAGCAGCATCCTACGGCAATGCACTGCACAATGCTTTGCAGAAATACTTCAATTTGATGCTCGCGCACCCGGAACGCATCTTCCCGGAGCAAGAGACATTGTTGGAGCTATTCAACGAGGAAATGGAAAGAGCTCGGTCTTTCTTTAGTCCGGAAGAATACGTAGCGCGCCTCGCCCAAGGAAAGAACAATCTCAGCATGTACTACACACAATACCGGAGTAGTTGGACGACCCAATGCCGGACAGAACTTCGACTCCAGCAAGTGGAAGTAGAAGGCGTACCTATAAAAGGTGTAATTGACCGCATCGACTTCTTGAACGAACAGGAAATCGGTATCCTGGATTATAAATCTGGTAGTCACAACAACGCCAAGCTTCGTGCCCCAACGGAAGCCAAACCTAATGGTGGCAACTACTGGCGGCAGCTAGCCTTTTATAAAATGCTCTGGGAAAATCGAACTGGTGAAACGCGGCGGGTCCGCCAAACCGCCATCTCATACCTAGATCTGAACAAAGCTGGTGAGCTAACCATTGAACCTTTGGAACTATCAACGGGTGAAATGCAGCGCGCCAAAGCCATGCTAAAGGATTCTTACCAGCGAATCAAAGCACAAGACTTTTACACCGGCTGCGGAGAAGAATCTTGCGAGTGGTGTGCCTTTGTCCGAGAAGATATGCAGACACCCAGTCATACTACAGTAGAGGTAGAAGAACTAGACGATAAATAGTTTTTATTTTGAAAAAAGAAAACTTTTTTGTATTTTCATGGCGAACTTCTAGGAAAACCTTTAATCATAGGTTCTATTCCCTTCGTCTGGCTTCAAGCAGAACATGGCGTTTCTGCGAGCGCTCGCTTGGCGATACAATTCGGTGTTTCTTTATCCCTGGTTTTTCTGCTCAGATAAGGATTTTGTTGGTCCCGACATTGAGATGTCAATGTCGGGAGTGTGAATCCCGTGCTTCTATCCGCAGGGCGGATGGAGGTCATGTCCCGGACCAGGAGAGGGTGGGCTCTGACGATCGAATAGAATTCGATGTCAGAATCCTGATAT
>JBCBWU010000110.1:0-23966 GCA_039816955.1 Bacteroidota bacterium | reverse complement strand
ATCTGAGTCCTCTAATTTTCGATGCAGGCATTGAAGACTACAAAATTGCCTTTCAAGCCTTTCTGACCGAAAGTAGTCCAGACTCAGCTAACGTTTTCCTGGATAACATTAAATTGGTGCATTTCTAGGGCGTACCGGGCAGATTAGGCATGAATAGACAGCGGCAACTAGATACTTTTATTTACCGAATAGCGGACTACCTGACTGCCTTACTGGCGTGGGTCTGCTTCTTCGTGTACCGCAAGCAGCTGGAAGGAGACCCAATGACCTTTTGGGAAATTACTGGCGATCAAAACTTCATCCTAGGTTCGCTCCTGATCCCCCTTGGCTGGATATCTTTCTACGCCATCTTTGATCAATATCAGGATGTTTATCGACTATCGCGCTTGGCTACCTTAGCCCGCACCCTGTTTCTTAGTTTCTTTGGCGTACTCTTTCTGTTCTTCACGCTAATCCTCGATGATTTTGTCACCAATTACAAGACGTACTACACTTCTTTTTTAACGCTATTCCTACTTCATTTTTCCTTTACGGCCATCATCAGGATGGTCTTGCTAACTCGGGCCAGCTGGAAGCTCAAAGCCGGCAAGGTAAAGTTCAATACCCTGATCATTGGTGGAAACGAAAATGCAGTAGACCTATTCCAGGAAATTACGGCCGAAGAAAAGAGCTTGGGCTATCATTTCATTGGCTTTATTGATGCCAATGGCAACAGTACCAACGAACTCAGCAGCCAGCTTCCTGTGCTGGGGAAGATTGAGAATATGGCGCAGGTCATTGAAGAGCAAAACGTGGAGGAGGTAATCATAGCCATTGAAACCTCCGAACACAACCGCCTGCGAGAGATTCTTAATGTACTCTTTGATTTTGACCGAACACTCCTCGTCAAAATCATCCCCGATATGTATGATATCATGCTGGGCACCGTAAAAATGAACCACGTTTTCGGTGCGGTACTTATAGAAATCAGCCGCGAATTGATGCCACGTTGGCAACGCCTGATCAAACGTACGATTGATGTGGTGGCCTCGGGGATTATGTTGATTCTACTATCACCCGTCTACGCCTATGTAGCCCTGCGCGTAAAGCTCTCCTCTCAAGGCCCCATTATTTACAAGCAAGAGCGGATAGGATTGAATAAGCAGCCCTTCAACATCCTAAAGTTCCGCTCCATGTATACGGATGCTGAGTCGGCCGGCCCGAAACTTAGTTTCGACGGTGATAATCGTTGTACGCCCTGGGGGGCAGTCATGCGTAAATGGCGCCTGGACGAACTTCCTCAGTTCTGGAATGTGCTCAAGGGTGACATGTCTTTGGTGGGTCCAAGGCCGGAACGGCAATACTACATCGATCTCATTGTGGAACGTGCTCCACACTACAAACACCTGCTCAAGGTGCGACCCGGCATCACTTCCTGGGGCCAGGTCAAATATGGCTATGCTAGTAATGTCGACCAGATGATTCAGCGGCTCAAATTTGACATTCTCTACATTGAGAATATGTCTCTGGCACTAGACTTCAAGATTATGTTCTACACGCTGCTAGTGTTGTTACAGGGGAAAGGGAAGTAAGGGGGAACTAGAATTAGAATTAGAGTTAGAATAAGAATTAGAATTAGGATTAGGATTTAGGCTAAGGTAGTTTAGCTCCGTATCTGTGCAGTTCATTGGCATTTTTCTTAGGTGCCCTTCTGTACCTTCAGTGGTTCAAAAAAGAACTTCAAGTACAATAACACGCCCCATTTTCGACATACTTCTACCCCACCGTCATTGCCACAGTTCTCACTGCTATTTTGATTGAAATTGTCATTTTGATTGAAAATTCCTTTAATTAGTGTCAGCAGAACACAAACGAACCACCAATGCTTGACATTCAAAAGCGACTCACGGGCTCCTTTTATACGCTCCTAAGTTTACCAGCCACTGCCATGGGCTTTGCGCTCTGTGTGCAAATTGCAGCCCTCAGCTGGATCTTGAATACCAAGTACGGGTTTGACCCACACGAAGTAGGGATTGTCTGGGCGGCGGGTCCACTTGCGGGCATTATAGGTCAGGTACTGATTGGGGTAATTAGTGATAACGTTTGGTTTTGGAACGGTCGCCGCCGGCCGTTTATACTAATTGGTGGTACCATTGCCGCATTAATGTTGTTGGCACTACCCAATTTGGATATCATCAATGATGCACTTGGTTTAGATAGTATTCTTGGAATTGCCATCACTGTAGCTTTGAGCCTTGACCTCGCCATCAATATTAGCTTCAACCCCACTCGTTCGATCATCGCCGACGTCACCCCTGCCGGAGAATTGCGGACTAAGGGCTATACCTGGATGCAAACCATTTCGGGCTTCTTCGGAGTTTTGGCTTATTTGATTGGTGCGTTTATCAGCAACTATACCCTCATCTATACCGGTGCCGCTTTGGTGTTGGTTTTTTCTATTCTGCCTACTTTTTACATCACAGAACCTCGGGAGCTGAGTAGTGAAGAATCTGAAGATCACGAAGCTCCCACGGAAGGAGAAATCAGAAAAGCGGATGAATACGTTGAGAGCAGTAGCCTAAGCCGTAGCAATGAAACAGACCTACCGGAATTTCTCAAAGTTTGTTTTGCGCACGCTTTCACCTGGCTCGGGGTCCAAACCATGTTTGTTTACTCCTTTTTCTACATCAAGGAGATCATCATGGGCTTTGATACTGCAACCGAATTGTCCAGTGAGCAAAACGATGAAATAGGCTTTATCACCGGGGTTGCCTTTGCGGTTCTGAATACGATAGGGTTCATTCTTCCAGCAACGCTCTTACAGCCACTTACCCAGCTTATAGGTCGAGTTAGGACACATATGTTATGCATTGCCGTAATGGCTGGAGGCTATGTTCTACTACTGTTTTTTGGGGCTAGTATGACCGGATTTTTCCTCTGCATGGCTGTAGTAGGCATTGGCTGGGCAGCAGTAGTAAGTTTACCCTTCGCGATTATGTCTGAGACCGTAGACCAAAGACGAATGGGTTTCTACATGGGTTTATTCAACTTGTCAGTAGTGCTACCTCAATTAGTAGCTTCCACCCTAGGTGGTTTCATTGGCAGCCAGGATAAAACGATGATCTATATTATCAGTGCAGTGGCCCTAGCTATTAGCGCAGTACTATGGCTCTTAGTACGTGAGCAGACGGTGTCTTCTGATGCAGAACTGAGTACTGGGGGAGGTGGCCATTAGCGCATTCCCAACACTCCAATTATAGGATTTCGGCAAAAAAGTACTCCGCTTATATTTACTGATTTGTATACTTTCCTGAGCACACAAATTGGCATACCCACAGCGGAGATTGACCATTTCATTCAGTTAGGATCAATTCGATCCCTGCCGAAGAATGCTTACTTCATCCGAGAGGGGGATGTTCCCAAGAAGTTGATCAATCCTTAGGGACCAGAATCTGCTGATAGAAGGCAAGCAAGATTTGTTCTTCTACGTCCCAGTTGAGCTTCGTAGCAGCCAGTTGACAGTTTTGCGCTAGCTGCTGATAAGTTGCCTCTGCACCGTCAGCTTGTAGGATCAACTGGGCCAAAGCTTCGGCAGACAGGTTTTCTAAAAGCAAGAAACAATTGTACTCTTCTTGCAGGGCGCGATACTCCGGAAAATCCATCTGTATAGACGGCACCCCGGCTTGGATATAATCAAAGGCCTTATTAGCCAAACTGTAGTAATAGCTTAAACCTGTATTTTCCAAAAGATTCAGCCCTAACCAGGCTTGGTTGGTAAAGCTTGGCAACTCGTCTGGGCGCACAAAACCGGTAAATTGAGTACGGCCTTCCAGCTTATAGTTTTTGGCCATATCGCGTAGCTGAGCTTCCACATCACCAGATCCCACCAGTAGCAGACGATATTGCTCTGGCAGTAAAGACATTGCAGCAATCATCGTTTCAAGCCCTCGTCCCTCATTCAGCATACCCTGGTAAAGGATGATGCGCTCTTCTCCTATTTGGCGCTCGACAGTCTTTTGCCGAATCGGTACATTCCTAATCACCGCAAAAGGAGTACGGTAACGCTCCGTAAATAGCTTTGCTAAGGCTGGACCAACCGTGTATGCATACTTCAGCTGTGGGATAATCCAATCTGCCAGGAAGGACCAAATCCGCTGTACCGCCGGTCGCCGCGTCACTTCCGGCACTTCCGTAAAGTACTCGTGCGCATCGTACACACAAATCGTCCCTTTGCGTAAACGACTAATGAGGTAACCCGGTAAGAGGGTATCCAAATCAACTGAGTTGATGACATTCGCTGAATGGCGCCACAGAAACCACAGTAAACGGAGGTTATACTCGAGATAGAAGAATTTGCCGCGATCAAACCAACAATTGAGTCGTCTTTGATCAAATGAGCGCTCTACCAGCGGCCGAGAGTTCTTCCGCAGACGTCCCACTAAAGTCACATCGTAACCCGCCGCCTGCAAACTGCTGCAGATCCGAATCATACGCTGGTCCTGAGCCAGATCGTTGGTGACGGTACAAATGATAGAGGACATGGGGCGAAGGTAGGTGATTTGCGTTTATGAATTGATGTCTAGAAAAGACATGATCCGCACTAAGCAGAATTCACCCCAGCCAGTGGGCTGGGTTAACCCACCCTCGACACCGACCAACCGGGCACCTATCCATCCGACAGGACATAGCCTCCCCCACCCTGAATGCTAAGTGCAATACATAAAATTCGCGTTGCAACCAACAATCCGGAGGCCTCTGACAAATGGAAATATGTAGTTCGAAATGCCGATCGTTTTGGACGTGTAACTAAGTTAGATCTTCTGCTTGTTAATCGGCCGTTTACGCAAGTGTAGCGCTTACTTAGGATGAAGATACAACCCAAAGCACAAACAATCAAATAACTTTACAATCAATCTACTTAAAACAATAAATAGACTAATTAGAACAAATTTCTTTTGCAAAGAACCATACTCTCCCAATATCCGTTTAAATTAGCGTTAGAAACTTGGCAGTGAGTATAAGCTAGAATTGTACTCACGTCGAGTAGCAAAATTGTGGCAAATGATTGGATGGCGTTTTAAGAATTTCGTACCAGGTGAGGAAAGTGGAAGTCCCTTTGAGCGCTTGCTCAAACTCTTCCAAGAGTTGTTGGTGTATACCTCTGGTGATGTATCGGAGGCCTTGTCTTGGCTGACCCAGCTGGACAAGCAGTACAACCTGACGACTAATGAGTACGGGATGGCAGATTTTATACAGGACCTGATAGATAAGGGGTACATCCAGCAGCAGGATGCGGACAATCCAAATTTTGTACCCTCGGCTAAGATGGAAGGTGAACTCCGCAAAAAGGCACTGACTGATATATTTGGCGATCTGAAAAAGACCAAGCGCGGTAATCATAACACCCGCTACGGTGGCGGTGGTGACGAGCCAACATCAGAGCTGCGACCCTATGAGTTTGGCGATAAGCTAGACCACTTGGCGGTAAGTGAAAGCTTACGCAACGCCCAAATCAATCACGGTATTGATGACTTTAAGCTCACCAATGACGACCTGGAAGTACGGGAGACCTACTACCAGAGTCAGATGAGTACGGTACTAATGATTGACATCTCGCACTCGATGATTCTGTACGGAGAGGATCGCATTACGCCCGCCAAGAAGGTGGCTATGGCCCTGAGTGAATACATCACTACGCGTTTCCCTAAAGATACTTTGGATATCATTGTGTTCGGTAATGATGCGTGGCCCATTGAAATCAAGGACTTGCCTTATTTGCAGGTAGGCCCCTATCATACCAATACCGTTGCCGGCCTGGAACTGGCCATGGATATCTTGCGCCGCCGCCGCAACCCCAACAAACAGATCTTCATGATCACGGATGGAAAGCCCACCTGCTTGAAGCGTGGTAAGAAGTATTACAAAAACAGCTTCGGGCTGGATCGTAAGATCGTCAACCGGACGCTTAATCTTGCGGCACGTTTGCGAAAGCTTGATGTACCTGTGACCACTTTCATGATTGCTCAGGATCCGTATTTGGTGGACTTTGTAGACCAGTTTACCCGCACCAATAATGGTAAGGCCTTCTACAGTAGTTTGCAGGGATTGGGAGAATTCATCTTCCGAGATTACAAGAATAACAAGATGAAGCGCTAGAGAAGCAATTATTGCAACTCGAATGCGTTACAACAGCAAGAAAATCTGTGAAAGGTGAAATACGTCTTGTTCAGCTGGTGCCTGCTCGGTGCCTTGCTTATTAACGGAAATATACAAGCCCAGTCTACTCCACTAGTACCGGAAGCGCTGGATAAATTAGAAGCTGTAGAGGATACACTCGGTATGCTTGCGTACGCTATGGTAAATGACAGCATTGAAGAGAACCGTTTTGGGGCTGTTCGGGCCTTTATACCAACCCTAGTACAGGCCCTGAAAACGCCAAACAGCTTTCAGTTTCCGTTCGAGCAGCTGCAAATGGTCTCTATTCAGTACCCGGCTGATAGCACTTTCCGAGTTTTCACCTGGCAAGTCTACGTCGATAAGGATAATTACCGCTACTACGGCGCTATTCAAATGGATCAGGAGGAGCTTCAATTAACTCCCTTGCGTGACCGTTCTTTTGAGGTCGCGGAGGATTTAGAACAAGTAGTACTTAGCCCAGATCAGTGGTACGGTAGCCTCTACTACAATATTCAGACTGTTGGAACCGGTGAACAAGCCTATCACCTCCTGTTTGGTTTTGATGGCTACGAGTTTTTCCGCAAACGCAAAATTGTGGATGTTCTCCGTTTCGTAGACGGAGAGCCTACTTTCGGTGCACCGGTCTTTATCAAAGCCAGCTCCGACGGTATGAGTAGCAGTAGCAAGAACCGCTTGGTCTTTGAATACTCTGCCACCGCCAGCATGCGTTGCAACTATGATCCCGCCCTGGACTTACTCATTTTTGATCATCTCACTACCATAGGTGGACAATACAATGAGGGGCCAGTCAATATACCTGATGGAACCTACGAGGCTTACCAGCTTACAAATGGTCGTTGGGAATACGTAGAGAAGGTATTCAACACCTGGTTGGACGAACCACCCCGTCCGGAACCCGTCTTAGATGGCCGTAACGGAAAAGATATTATGGGGCGCGATGGCGGAAGATAAGTCTACACCAAAGAACCTGCTAAGACAAACTGACTGAAGGCCTGGGCGTGCTCCTGCATCACCTTCAGCGTTTCCTCATCAATAATCTGGTCATTCTCATCCAATAGATCACCGATCTGAGAGATGGGTAGCTGGTTTGGCATTGTTGTCGTCCCGAGGTAGTGGAGTACGCCAGCTAAATGACTCATACCCCGTAAATTCCCCGCTCGACCGGATGCAACCCCCAATAAGGCCGCTTTCTTGCCTTTGAAATTCTGCGCGTATTTGCGAACTGAACAGCCGTCTATAAAGAGCTTTAGGACGCCAGGAAAGCTACCATTGTACTCAGGACTAAGGAAAACAAAGCCTCTGGCGGGTAAGATGTATTCATCTTGTACGGCTGTCAATTCAGCGTTTTGACCATCTTCGCTGTACATATCGGCACTGAGCCATCCTTGCGGGATATCCTCTAGTGCCAGGAACTTTACTTCCTCCTCGCCCATTTGTTCGCGCAAAAACTCGAAATACTGCTGGGCAAACACCTTACATCTACTACCTTTACGATTGGTTCCGGATATGACCGTGATCATTTATTCTTTCTATTAGTTGTGAATTGCGGTCTTGTAACATTCTGCTTGAGCAAAAGGTTCTCGGCAACCGTAAGCATCTAAATCAGCATTCCACGAGCAAGATCGAGGAAAACACTTAAATAACAATAAGTAAATCATGAGAATCACCTTTTACGGCCACGCTTGCATCGCTACTGAAACAAAGGGTAAGCGCCTAATTTTCGACCCCTTCATTAGCCCCAACGAGATGGCAGCCCACATCGAGGTAGACAGTATCGAGGCTGACTATGTGCTACTAACCCATGCTCATGGTGACCACATAGCAGATGCGGAATCCATCGCCAAGCGCAATGACAGTACGATCATTAGCAATTTTGAGATTGTCACGCACTACGGCAACAAAGGGTTCAAAGGGCATCCTCTGGCCCACGGCGGTAAGGCGAAGTTTGATTTCGGTACCGCTAAGTACGTCAACGCTATTCATACCAGTAGTTTTCCCGACGGTAGCTACGGTGGTCAGCCGGGAGGTTTTGTGGTTTGGAACGAGGAGACTTGCTTCTACCACGCCGGAGATACTGCGCTGACTATAGATATGAAATTGATTCCTCAGACCTGTCCGGCGCTGCAATTTGCTATCCTTCCCATTGGTGACAACTTCACTATGGGCTACGAAGATGCAGTGATTGCAGCCGAGTTCCTAAAGGTGGATAAAGTCATTGGTATTCATTATGATACCTTTGGATATATCAAATTGGATCACGAAGCAGCAAAAAAGGCTTTTGCGGATAGCGGAAAAGAATTAATTTTGCTGTCAATCGGAGAGAGCATCGATCTTTAGGAGCCTGCCTCCTGCTCTCCGCTTTTCAAAGCAGCTTACAGGATACCATTACACTACAATCAACTAACTCCTCTCAGCATATGGGAAAAGTCATTGCTATTGCTAATCAGAAAGGTGGCGTCGGCAAAACAACAACTGCAATTAACTTGGCGGCAAGTCTGGCTATCCTGGAGAAAAAAGTCCTCCTGGTAGATTCCGATCCGCAAGCCAACGCTTCTTCTGGAGTGGGCGCCCTAGAGGAAGATATCGACACCAGCCTCTACGATTGCCTGATTAACGACCTTGATCCCGAGGAGGCTATCTATGAAACCGACACTCCGAACCTCCATTTGATGCCTTCCCATATTAATTTGGTTGGTGCAGAACTGGAATTGGCTACACGAGAGAATCGGGCCTTTGTGATGAAGGGAGTAATTGATAAGATAAGAGACGACTACGACTACGTTTTCATCGACTGCCTACCCTCGCTGGGTATTGTGACTATCAACGCCCTCACTGCAGCGGACACTGTACTAGTACCGGTGCAATGTGAGTTCTTCGCTTTGGAGGGGCTATCCAAATTGCAGAATAGTATCAATTTGGTACAGTCCAACTACAATCCAGGACTACAACTGGAAGGCATCCTATTGAGCATGTACGATAGCCGGTTACGCCTGGCCAATCTGGTTGTAGGCAAGGTGCGGGAAATTTTTGGCGAGCAGGTATTTGATACCATCATTCACCGTAACTCGCGCATTGGCGAAGCACCCAACATGCACATGCCAGTAGTGTTGATCAATGCTGGTAGCCGCGGTGCAGTGAACTTCTTGAATTTGGCACAAGAATTCCTGAGAAAGAATAAAGACGTTTTGGTATAATCCGAAGGAAAACACCTTCAACTTTGTAATAAGCGGGAAAAGATATGGCTAGAAAATTAGGATCAAAAGCTTCAAAAAAACAACTGGGTTCCGGTATTGACGCACTCTTTGGTAGTGCCGGTAGTAAGAAAACCGTTGAGAAAGCAATTGCGGAGAACCCCGCGGAAGTAGTACGAGAGTTGGCCAAGAATTTTGCGACCATTTCCCTAGCGGAAATTGAGCGCAATCCAGATCAGCCACGCTACGACTTTGACGAAGACGCTCTCAAAGAACTTTCCGATAGTATCAAAGTCCACGGTATCATTCAACCGCTTACAGTTCGCTATCTCGAGCCCAAGCGCTATCAGATTATCTCTGGTGAACGCCGCTGGCGGGCATCTAAGCTAGCTGGACTGAAAGAAGTACCTGCTTACATTCGAGTAGCCAACGACCAGACGCTTCTGGAAATGGCGATCATTGAAAACATCCAGCGGGAAGATCTTAACCCTATAGAAATTGCCAACTCTTATAAGCGCCTAAAAACTGAGTGTGACTTGTTGGACGAAGAGCTCGCACAACGCGTAGGTAAAAAGCGCAGTACCATCACCAATTACCTGGGGCTTCTAGATGCCCATATCGCAGTACAAGACGCGCTAAAGAAAGGGCTGGTGAGTATGGGTCATGCTAAAGTTATTAAAGGCCTCGATTTGCTCTTGCAGGAAGGCTTCCTGCAAGAAGTACTCGCCAAGAAATGGTCGGTACGACAAACAGAAACACAAGCCAAGGCTTATCAGAAGCCTAAGAAGGTGGCCGCCAAGCCAAAAGCTAAAGCCCAAAACCCACACCAGGCAGAATACGAGAAGATATTGCAGGATTTTAAAGCCTTTTTTGGTAATGGTCGAGTGAAGATTCAAATTGAGGACAAGGAAAGCGGCAAGGGCCAACTGGTAATCCCATTTGACAGCCATGATCAATTGACTGAGTTGTTCAAATGTGTTGAGCAATAGTTAAGGCTAATAGCTAGACGCAACGTAATGACTATTCACCACGTTAAGAGGAAGCGATTAGTCGCGAAAAAACAGAGGATTATGTCTATCCGCTTGCTGGCTTTGTTGTTGTTTCTTATCGGTGGATTGACCCTGCATGCCCAGATACCAGATTCACTGCTTCCAGCCCCCGCTCGAAAGCCCGCGCCAATTCCAAAGCCAATCCCGGCTCCCGAAGTAGTAGCTCCAACACCAGACTTAAAGCTCCCTACTCCTAAAGTGCGCACCTACGTGCCGCGCACCGCACTCATGTGGGCCATCATTCCTGGTGGTGGCCAAGTGTACAACCGCCGTTGGTGGAAAGTACCATTGGTGTTCAGTGCCTTTACTGGAGTAGCCGCAACCATTGACTTTAACCAGGGTAACTACGAGCGCTTTCGTGATGCTTATGTGCTAGAATTGGCCGGCAAACCCCAAGAGTTTGAAGATCGATTTACGGCGGATGCTTTACGCAGTTTACGCGATGGCTTCAACAAGAATCGTCAAACAGCTTACTTTGCCTTAGTGGCTATCTATCTCCTGCAAGGTGTAGAAGCTTACGTAGATACCCACCTGCGAAACTTTGATATGGACGAAGATCTAAGTCAATGGCAAATAATGCCCCAGCTGATCCCAGACCCTACCGGACAAGGCATGGGGCGTATAGCACTGAGCCTCAATTATTCCTTCTAAACCTCCTAATTCGTCGCACTACTGTCATGATGCCGTTTTTTTGGCACGCTTTGCAGCGTAATAAGCTTTGAAGTCATCTTATGAATAGCATTGTTACCCCAAATACTAACTTCATGACGCGCTTTGTAATTATGCTGATCTTGGTGATCAGTGCAGGCACCTCCCTGGTAGCCCAACAATACTCCGGTCTTGGTATTAATCTATTCCCCAATTATTCCCACCGCCGCCTAGTGAATTTTGACATTTCGCTCCAGAATGAAGCGGATTCGCTGGAGTTGAACGAAATTTCTCGCCCCTCCTACGCCACAGGATTTTTCTTGAGCTATCGTGGACGTAAAGCTGGCGTGCAAGTTGGTCTCAATTACAGCCAAACCGGTTACCGCGGCACTCGCCAGCAGATTCCCTTTGGCGATCCCAATCGAGTGAACTTCAATGAGCAGCAGTACCAATTCCGAGCTCAGAACATAGAACTGCCTTTTGCGGTGCAATTCTATCAAACGCTATCCGACTCGGACGACTTCTTCTTCATGCTAGGTAGTGGTATTAGTTACAACCTGAGCAACCAAAATATCATCACCCGCTTCAACGGCGAAACCAGTGCACGCGAAGTAATGGACGATGAAGATGATGATTTCCGGCGGATCAACTATTCCTTTCAGACCGCCATGGGCTGGGAACACAAATTCAGCGACCGCTTTGTGATGAGCCTCGCCCCCACTTTCCGGCTCTGGCTAGCGGGTGTAAAGCGAGATGCCCTACTCAATCGAAATTTGTATCAATTTGGCATCCGCCTAACCATGCGTTGGGAGCGGGAAATTGAAGTGTATTAGACCTTAGCTATTCTAGAACTCCAAGCAAGCGAGAGTGTACAGTTCAGAAGGTGAAATCGCACTTTGCTCCAAGCCTCTGTCCTGAATCCATTGTAGAAACTGCTTGATTTTAGCTTCTTCCATCCTTCCCCAATTGTCTTCGTCGCCGAAGTAAGGTGCCGATCGTTCCAACGCTTGAGCCAGATCAATATGCTGATCATGTTGGGGTACAAAATGGCGTAGGATTTCCACTGCTTCACGTGGATGGTTTTTGCAGTAGAGATACCCCTTTTTAGTAGCATTCAAAAAGCGCTGGTAATCGTGAAGTTTGATTCCTACCAAATCAGCGTTAGCGGCAATGACGGGCGAATAAGAATAAGGAATGTGGTAGTCTCGAAGCTTGAAGTAAGTGAGCTCGTGTTGGGACTTTGCGGCTTCTACTCCTTCCCAATTGAGAAAAATCCAGGTGGCATCTGCCTCACCACTTAGCAACGTATTCCAAATGCCCAACTTAGCAGGGTAGGTAATATTTAGGTTTCCGGCACCTCCGTCATTTTTAATCATTTCCCGAACGATACCATCCTCATAACGGGCCTGATAAGAACTGTAGATTTTACCATCCAGGTCTTTTGGCGTACTGATTCCCTGATTACTCAGAACAGTAATGGCACTTAGATCTTCTTGTAGTATGGCTGCTACCGCAATGAGGGGAAAAGGCTGGGTCTTGGTCCGATAGCTGATAATACTCTCGGTGGGGCAAAGGGCAAAATCAACCAGACCCAATTCTACTTTTTTTGCGGGGGTAGTCTGGTAATTATCCAATGCTGGATCTAGTAGTTCTACTGCTAAATCAAACGCTTGGTAAAATCCCTTTTCTTGGGCCACAAAAAAGCCGATGTGGTTAATGTTTGGCGTCCAGTCTAAGGCAAGCTTAAGGTTAGTCATCGTAAGAATACTTGGAAGGTCTGTTCTATAATTGAGGGCATTTGCGTTCCCCTGGGGGGAAACACACTTTCCAACTACTCAGTTTATGACAGGCGGAGGAAAATACTAGCAACAAAGCATCATGGTACAACTATAACTGTCGCGGATGATAAATAATCGGTGGGAGCCGTTTAGGATTGCGTAGTCGGTTAGATTTTTTACGTTTCCAGAAGTAAGCAATATTTAGTGCGATATAACTTCCATTATCACGAAAGGATACACTATCAGTGAATTGCCCATTAGCTAGCTCGTAGGTGATATCTCCTTCCGTTGCCCTAAACAAACCAAAGTTAGCACTGATTTCAAAGAGCATCACTCGGCCATTACGCATGCGACGCATTAGCCCAACACTGTAAGATCCTATTAAATTGAACGGTCTCACGCGCAGGCTCGCCCGGACCAGCTCGTTATCCTGCATGATCAATTGTTCATGAGTCCTGCGGCTTGCGTAAGTCGCCTTGATTCCCGCTCGAACAAACGTATTGATGCCTTTACGCAGTTGTCGGAGTGGCAGGAATACATTACGCTCATCATAGAGATGGAGCAGTAGCGGAAACTCGAAGTTGACTTGCTCACCCGAGGAATGGATCGTACCGAAACGATAATCAAAACCATTCCACACCACATTCAAGCCATAATCCAGTTCGATCACTCCTTTGCGCATAGGAGCAATGAACTTACCTTTTAGATTATCAGCCAATTTTGTCCTGACAAGAAAACCAATTGAATTGCGGAGTAAAACACGGTCATCAAAGAACTCTGAATCCGTTCCCCGCGGTAAGGAAAGTGTATTGCCCGCTTGGATACCCCACAATTGTTGAGCAGTTCCCTTAAATAGAGCAAAGCAAATAAAGAGCAGTATCCAACCTAGCTTGCGGAAACAGTAAAAGTCCTTGCGTAAAAATAGAGAGAGCAGTTTCATCGATCAGAAGTTTGGCGTTACTAATGCCAACGATCAAATTGGACTTCATCCAATTGTTTTTGAGATTTTTAACGATTATACTCCCAACTCTGCCAACTTCTGCTCCAACCATACCCGATTAAAAATGGGACTTGTTGCTTCCAGATCAGTCTCAATTTTCCGGAGCCTTTGCGGCACCTGATCCTCTGGCAAATAGGGTATCTGGGCGCGTAGTTTAGCTAAGCGACGCGTAAGTCTAAAAAGATGATAATAGCCACCCCGGCGGAAATCAGCTAACAGGCGGTTGCGTTGTAGATATTGGCGAAATGACTCTACGAGAGCATGTAAGGCCTCAAATTCCCCAAGCTCGTAATAGGTACGCAACAGCAGCGCTTTAGCTCCCAGACTATAACGAATATTGTGGTACTCCACTTGGGTTAGCAACTCTAGTACATTGCCGTATCGCCCCACAGCGTGCCAGTAAGCTGCCTTGTTAAAACGGTAGGCATTATCACGCGCTTCGGGCGCCAACTCTTCCCGGTGATCCTCAATGAACTGATCAGCCCACTGAACTTCCCCCAGGCGCAGGGCGGTGGTTACGATGTTTTTGTAATGCCATTCCACCAAAAATCCATCGTCATGCAATAAGCGGCGAGATAGCTGTGCCTGATAAAGCCCAAAGAGCTCGCGTAGAAAGGGCTGCTGGTTACGATTGATTTGAGCAATACAGAAATTTTGCAGATAGATATACAAGTGCATGACCTCCTGCTGTTGTAGACGCTCTTCATTCTGTTGAAAAATCTGTAGGGTCCGTTGGTAGGCCTCCAAAGACGCAGCCTCCATCATTTGGTACAAGTTGAAATAAACTTGTATGGCGGGTGCATCGCCGTAAGCGTCCGGGTTGGAGCGCAACTCTTCCAGTACGCCTTCGAGTAAGCGTGCGGAATAATCTCCCTTAAGAATCTGCCGACGGACTTGTAACGAAACGGCATCTCTTAATTTCTCCAGCACATAATACTGATCCAGCGCGTATTCCTTTTCCAGTAAGCTCTGATTTTCCTGCTTGGGTGCCCGTACCCCGTAGAACTCCACAGCCTCCCCAGCCATCGCAATCACCTGCCGATAGTACTGAGCATCCCGCAAGCCCAATTGTTGCAAAGATTTTTTACTCTTTTTCAACTGCCGTTCAAACAACTGCTTTTGCCCTTTTTCCCGTAAGGCCGCTAATAGTAGGTTTTGACTGATCGGCGTATTCCGCAACTGTTCCTGCACCAAAAAATCTTCCGCTAGGCGCCAGGCATAAGTAAATAGAACGGATAGTTTAGCACCGTCAAAAGCTTGTTTCTTGAAGAGCTTTCGCCAAATTACATCCCGAGCACAGGTCTGCTCCGAAAAATTGGGGAAGATCCCATTCAAATAAGCCGTCAGGCGCTGGGTGTCCTGATGCTTATGATGATAAGGAGACAGCGAAAAAGCATGGAAACGAGTCATCTCTTTACGGGAAAACGTATTAAGTAAATCGAATAAATGATGACCTTGCATATTTTAAACCAATAATTTAAACTCTTTAAATATTGAAAATGAGTTAATTACGCTACTAATCAATCATTTTTTTCTCAAAAATAGAGATACAAAATACTTAAAACTCGGATATACATCCACCACATTTGTAGTGTCACCAGTCTAAAATGATGCCAACATGGACAGAATCCCACGAAACTTCTACACTTTTTTACTTGCCCTGCTTAGCTGGACCGTCACTGCTCAGCCCACCAACTGCATTACTTTTGACGAACCAGAAGTTGGTACTGTCTTTAATGCGGATAATACCGAGCCCAATACCGTCATTTATCAATATGAAGGTATCAACCTCATTATGAACAACTTCACAGATGTGAGTGGTCAAACCTGGTTTGATCAAATATCTATTATTGAGGAGACACTTAGTGGCACTACCGCTCCCCTCTTGTTTGTAAATTATGCCAATGCTACCTTTGAGTTCACCTCTCCCAGCCCAGTGGTCTGCTTCACTTCCTACCTCAGCGGACATGAGATCAATTTTGGCATCAACGGCCAAGTAGGTGTATTTGAAAATTGGCTGGACCCCGCCATTCAAAACACCTTTCCAGACTTTGATATCGTTGTTACGGCCGATGGAAATGAACCCGGGACTACCGTTAATGTTTGCGTCTTTGGAATCTTCGATATTCTCACGATAGGAGGCATTGAACTTTTGGTTGATAATTTCTGCTCCTCAGAGACTGGCCTTTGCTCTTTTGTTGAACCTAATATTTTCTCTTTTTGCGAAGATCCTTCGATCGCCCCCCTCATCCGAATCGACTTTGGCTCCATTAGTGGTAATGGAGAATCAGTAGAAGTCTTTGTTGACAACCAGTCCCAGGGCACCTTTGCTATTGAAGATTTCCCAATCACGGTCCAAAATGCCGTTGCTCCTGGGCAACAGGAGGCACTGGTTACCGTTTGTATCAACGATAGTCCCAATTGTTGTTACACCCAAGATGTCCTGCTACCTACCTGTACCGACGACAATTGCATAACCTTTAGCGAGCCAGAAGTCGGTACAGTTTTTAGCTCCGATACCGGTTTTGAGCCTGGCGACATTGTCTATCAGTACCCCCAGGCCAACATGATTATTGGTGATTTCCTTACCGCCAACGGTAATATCGAATATGATCAAATTCAAGTGATCGAAGGCTGGGTTAACACCCTGGAGGCACCGAGCCTGTACATCAACTACTCAACCGCTACTTTTGATTATCACATTCCGGTTCAGGAAGTTTGCTTTACCGGCTTTATCAGTGGCCACGAGATTAACTTTGGTTTAAATGGCCAGATCAGCCTTTTTGAAAGCCTTCTGGATACAGCCATTCAACATACCTTTGCAGACTTTGAGATTACAGTCACTCCCATAGATCCAAATAACGAAAGTATTGTAAATGTTTGCATTACTGGACTCATACGAGAGTTCACCATTGGTGGAATCGAATTCCTCCTGGACGATGTCTGCGCTTCCAATCCCATTTGTGACATCCGTGAACTTGAGGTTGGGCAATATGCTTGCGAGGACAATACCCTCCCACAGACGTATTACCTGAACTTCCAACACAACCAAAGCGCGATTGACTCCTTCCGCTTATTTGTAAATAATATGCTGTATGGCACTTTTGCCTACGGCGATTTGCCCGTTACTGATATCGAAGTGTTAGCTAGCAGTCCGCTGGTACATTTCCTCGTTGCTGACGACACCACAGAAGGCTGTGTAAAGGACCTGACCGTAGAAGTTAATGCTTGTGATGAAGTCTGTGGAAACTTTTTTGCTACTAGTGTAGAACCACTTTGTAACGATCCAAATGAAACACAGGTCTTGATTGATATTAGTAATCCTCCTACTAACCAGACTATAAGCCTTATTACAAACGAACTGATCGGTACTGCAACCTACAATGATTGGGATGGGGTAATTTTCAACTTCCCACAAGAACCCGACCCTGAAGGTTATTTACTAGTAGATGAACTCACAGGTTGTACTACCATTATTGATCCGTTTGATTTTGATGCCAACTTCTGCCAGTTGTGCGAAGTGGCCATTACGGCACTTGAGCCAACAGATTGTAATCCCAACGGCGTGTTCAGTGTAACCGTCGATATTGAAACTAGCACTCCGTGGCAACTTTTCAACGTATTGATTGATGGAAACCAAGAGTTCGGTCCATTCAGCATTGATGACTTCCCAGTGACTGTTGGCTCCGTAGTAGGAGTACCAGGGACATCTACAATAGTTGAAGTGAGTTCCATCCCTGGCACTTGTATAGCCGAGGGAACGGTAACTCAAGACTGCTTCAACAGCTGTGACGATTTTGCAATGGAAATCCTAGAAGTAGGATGTACGCCTAACGGACAGTATAGCATTGCGCTGGAATTGTTCGGTGTAGCACCGGGTGACTTGATCCGATTTACAGTAGATAGCGACCCTAGCTTTGTAGTCGAAATAGATTTCACCGAGAATCCGGTAATCATTACTGTTCCACCAAGTAACAACCCGTTCTTTACCCTCTTCGTACAATTAACCGGCTCCAATTGTATAACTGGCCTGGATATTCAAACGCCAGATTGTAATCCAGCCTGCGGAGAATACGACATCACCGGAATATTCTGTGACGGTGATGTGACGGTTTTGACCTTTGTGGCCTTCGGTCCGGAAGGTGATGTATTCACGGTAGAAATCGCCAACCAGATCTTCGAATTTACCTTTGGTGATGGAGAATACGAACTGGCATTCAACAGCACCAACTCCACTAGCTACGACGTAGTCTTCTTGCAGTCTAACGCTAATTGTATCACAACACTGCAAATCGACAACCCATGTCATGATCCTTGTGAAGGGCGCTTTGATGTGGTAGAGTACTTCTGTAACGATGGCCAGGTGATCATTTTGTTCACGGCAGAGGGTGAGCCAGGAGGTGTTTTCTCCGTGCAGATACAGGACCAGGTGTTCACTTATGAATACGGTCAGAATATTTATGAACTCATCATCCCAGGCAACCCAAATCAGGAGGATGTAGAACTACTATTCTTCGACGAAACAGCCGGCTGTGAGGTAGAAATCCGTTTTGAAAACCCTTGTGGTATCAATACATGTAACGCCTTCTTTGTAGAGGCCGAAATTGTAGAGTGCTTACAGGACTCACTGGTGATATCGGCATTCATTGGCGGTGTTGAGGTGGGCGAACCGCTACGTTTCACGCTTAGCAACGATCCTAACTTCGTTTTAGAAACCACTTTCGCAGGGAATCCATATCAATTTGGTATCCCATTCGGTAACTCCATCGTATTTGATCTACTCGTACAGGCACAAGGTATTGATTGCGAACAGGAGGTAACACTCACTATTCCATCGGACTGCTTCCCGAACTGTGATGAGCGTTTTGAAGTTATTGATTTCGTTTGTGTGGACAGTGGTCTTCCATTGATTTTATTCAATGCAATTGGGCCAACAGGGGCTACCTTCTTCGTTGAAGTAGATGGTGTTTCCTACGAGTACACCTACGGTGAAGCCATTTATGAACTCCTCATTGAAAATATTGGGCCCAATACTGGCGGTTACGCATTACTCTACCGTGATGCCGCCACTAACTGTGTCGTGGATGCCTTTGTGGATAATCCTTGCTTCTGCTTCATAGAGATTAACTCAGTAACGGCCACCGACTGTGATGCCAACGGCAACTATTTTGTACAACTGGATGTGACAGGCGGTACTAGCTGGGGAGGTGGTGTTTTCATTGTCTCGGCAGGCGGCTTTACGCAGACCTTTACGGAGGGTACCTCTAGCATTACCATAGGTCCATTCTCTACACCAACCGTAGATATTTTCGTCAATGAGGCGACTAGTGGACTTTGTAGTGAATCTGTGACAGTCCAACAAGAATGTGAGCCATCCTGCGAGATTTTCGATCTCTTCATCGAAGGTTCGGATTGTGATCAGGCCGACAATTATTTCCTAGACATAACCTTTGAGTCAAATATTAATGGGCCTTTTGTAGTCCTTAATCAGGCTACCGCCGAAAGTCAGATTGTCACAATCGACCAGCTTCCGGTAACCTTCGGACCCTATAACATTGACGAGATTCAGACCTCTCTGATCATTGTTTACGAAGCTACCAGCAACTCTTGTATCACAGAAGAGCTGCACGTACAAGAATGTGAGCAAGGCGGAGATTGTGGCTTTAGCAATATTTTCGCCGAGCCTTACGAATGCGTTGACGGTGAGTTCCTGGTGGATATTGAATTCGACAACCCTGGCGGCGGACCATTAGGCTTCTACATCTTTGGCGACGGGATGATCTTCGGTCCGTACCAATACGGTGAGCCGTTCTATACCTTTGGCCCACTGGACGGTAGCGAACAAATGCATGATGTTCTGATTCTAGACATCGCCGATCCGGCTTGCTTTGGCACTTATGAATTTGACTACGTGTGTAGCGATGAGTGTAATATCACAGCGGTAACTGCCGAAGTAACGGAGTGTGATGGTGAAGTATTTGGCATTGAGCTAAACGTTGAAGGATCCAACCTAGGTGATCAGTTCATTGTGGTCGGAAACGGCAACAATTATGGCACCTTTAGCTACGATGACTTACCCATATTCTTAGGCCCATTTGAGGGAGATAACGAAACGGTTTATGAGTTTGGCGTTATTGACCTAAGTGATCCTACCTGCACCAACTTTACTGAGGTAGGTCCAGTCAATTGTCAGCCATGTAATATCAGCAACTTAGCCTACGAAGTAGGATGTAGTGATGATAGTTATCAATTAACCTTTGAGTTCACCATTGAAAATGCTGATAGCGATCTCTTCCGACTGCTAATTGGAGGTGAGCAGGTGGAAACCTTCGCGTACAATGCTAGTGGCGTGTACACGATTGATTTACCGTACAGCGTGAACGGAAACTCCATTCGCGTGGAAGATTTCTTAAATGAACTCTGCGGTGAAACCATTGACTTTGAAATTCCGTGCTGTAGTCTTGGAGATATCCTCGAAGAATTTGAGGTAGGTGATTGCCAGCCTAACGGTGAATACTATTTCGTGGTTAACGAATTTAGTGGCGGGAACCTAAGCGATTCCATCGTCATCAACTATGCACCTGCAGGTAGCAGCATCATCGCTACAGAAGTAGTCGCATACGGAGACCTTCCGGCAGAAATTGGACCATTGAGTGGTGACGGTGAGACCTCCTACCTCATCGTTCTTACCGATCAGGAAAATGGCTGTGCAGAAACCACAACAATTGAAGCCGTATACTGCGATAATAACGATTGCGTAGAGTTTGAAGATGCCGGTGGTGTCTATGGTCCACTGTTTGGTCATCCTAGCGGTACGGTAGTTGCCGAGGAAAATGGGGTGGCGATCAGCTACGAAGAAAACCCAAGTACGGGCTGTAATACCTGTAACCTCTTCGTTACTGATGGCATTCCAGGCGTCGTATTCGGTAGTGGTATGATAGCCGTAACGCAGAACTCTGGTATGGGGCTGAACTTCAGCGCATCAACCAGCCTCTTCAATACCGTCAACATTGACGTCTATCACACGGGAGGTGAAATTGGCTTCGGAGCAAACGGCAACGATCCGGTAATCTTAGGCGAGCTTACTAATACCACGATTGATGTTGCTCCGGGCGTAGAGTTGCAAATCACGGTAACCTCTTCGGGTACGGAAACGATTGGCATGTTGACCTTTAGTGGAGAAAACATCGAGTCGCTCCTGTTATTCTCCGACCAGACCGCAGCTTTCGATAACGTTTGTCGTAGCCTCGATGATAACGTTTGGCCTGGTGACACCAATAGTGACAATGTTGCTAGCCACATTGACCTACTGAGTATTGGACTCACGTACGAATTCACCGGTCCTACACGCATGGGCACCAATAGTGAATGGAGTGGATTTATCAGTCCCAACTGGGGCGGTTCATTCGCCGACGGCCTGAACCACAAGCACGCAGATGCCAACGGTGATGGTATAGTAGGCGCAATTGACGAAGATGTACTGGAACAAAACTATGGCCTGGTACACGGTCCGATTGAGCCATTTGAAGCACTACCGT
Organism: Bacteroidota bacterium; assembly: GCA_039816955.1. Taxonomy (GTDB): domain Bacteria; phylum Bacteroidota; class Bacteroidia; order Chitinophagales; family Saprospiraceae; genus Lewinella. The sequence goes on along the minus strand of JBCBWU010000110.1, from coordinate 2,585 downwards.
ATACGGATCTTGATCCTCCCGTATTCATGGACATCGATGATCTGGACGAGCTTTCCGCCGGTAGTACCGTAGAAATTCCAATTATAGCAGGTACTGCAGATCAGATCATTGAAGACATCTACGGCCTAGCCTTCACCTTAGAGCTTGACCCGGAAATCTTCACTATGGGCGCGGTAGAGATCGTTTATCCAACCTCATGGTTCGGTGAGCCGGGAATCAACACCACGCACATCCACCGAGTATATCCTGATGGCCAGCTGGAAGTGGCGCTGACCCGCACCGACCATAATAATGTATCAGGATTTGGTCCGATTATGTACTTGCGCATCATCATCGACGATATTGCCGGAGTAAACGAGATCCCCACTACCCTAGTCGTTAATGACATTATGGCCATCAATCATGATGAGGAGCGTTTGGTATTGCGCCCGGGCATCACAACCGCCCTGATTACAAGCATAAAAGAAGAAATGGATCGTGACATCCTAGCGTCTACATTCAGTATTTATCCGAATCCGACGCAGGACATCGTCTACTTCAAGAATGCGTATAATATGCCACCTAACCGTCTGGACCTGTTTACCGCAACAGGGCAACGACTGACTAGCGTCAAGAACCCAGGAATGGAGTTTGACTTCAGTGCTTATCCAGCGGGTGTGTACATGATACAATTCCACATCGAAGGAAAAATCTTTAGCAAGCGATTGGTAAAGATCGAATAAGAACAGATTCCAAAACGTAGATTAGGGCGAGGCACTGCTGTAACAGGGAGTGCCTCCTTTTTTTGTGTATGCGCGAACGATTACTGTATCTTAGCCGGCAAATAAACAGTTAGAACTATGATTAGAAGCCTATTGAAGCTTGGATTGATCTTAGTAGTCGGAATTCTCGGCTACAACTACTTTTTTGGTACTGCTGAGGAAAAGGCGCAGTCTAAAGAAATCTTTGGTAAAGTAAGGGATGTAGGTAAAGACGCCTGGGCGCTGCTTAAGACCGAGAAGGATAAATTCGAAGAAGGGAAGTACAATGGCGCCGTCGAAAAAGTGGGGGACTCTGTAGAGGGCTTAGGAGAGCTACTCGGTAAACTCACTAAAACGGCTAGTGACCTCAACGACTCTGGTGCATTGGATCAACTCAGTGAGCTCCAGGCCAAACAACAGGAACTGCAAGCACAAATTGAAGCAGAGACTCCAGAATCCTACGACGACGCTGAACAAGAACGAGTCACCGGGGAGGTCCAAGATTTAATTCGGCAAACAGAGGATCTGATGCGTAGTATGGATCAACAATAATTTCTCTCACAAAAACACTATTTTTAATGACTAAACCAACCCTATTTTTCGCGCTCTTTGCTCTGACAATCCTAAGTAGTTGTGCCACCACCTACGATCTCACTTTTCGGGTACCCGATCAGATGAAGAACACCTACGTTATGGAAAGCACCACCACTTCTGAAAGCCAAGTGATGGGCATGAACGTAGAAAACGTGATGATTAACAACACTACCTACAGCATGGAGCATATTGGCCAGGACCCCGACGGCAATCCACGCTTGCAGATGACTTATGATGCCATCCAATATGAGCAAAGCACCAGGGGGCAGGAAGTCAAATACGACTCCAACAACCCTGATGGGACCAACAGCCCTCAAATCGCCAACATGTATGATAAGCTCCTAGGTCGCCCCATCAATTTAACCTACAACTCCAGGGGTCAACTCATTGATTCACAAGGCCTTACCGGCACTATGGATGATATGTTTGACTCCTTACCCGAAGAGTCACGGGAGACGATGAAACAACAGTTCGGTGAAGATGCAATCCTTCAGGCGATGAAAGCTATGACTCACTATTACCCGGAAAAGGCCAAAGTAAAAATAGGTGATAGCTGGACCGTTAACAATGAGATGGCAGTTGGTGGTATGGAATTGATGATTGACAGTGAGTTCACCTTGCTAGAAGTCAAGGATGGAATGGCTAAGATCAAAATGGAAAGTGAACTTAGTACTGATCCAGATGCTCCCGGTCTTGAATTGATGGGGATGCAAATGAAATTTGATCTACAAGGAACCCAATCTGGCATCTTATTCGTCGATGAGGCCACCTCTTGGCTCGACCGCATGGAGATGGATCAGGAGATGGACGGTGTCATGAACATGAACTCCGAGCAAATGGGAGACATGGCGGTTGACATGAAGGTTATTTCCCAGCAATTGATTCAGCGGCAGTAGGGTTGGTAAAAGGTAGAAAGTAAAGGGACTTTCTTTTCCTTAGAATAAAGCGCTTCTGATGAATCAGGGGCGCTTTGTTTTTTCGTTGCACTATGTTGGCTTCGCGGAATTCATTCCGCCGTGCAAATCATAGACGGATTGAATTCCGCGAAATCATAAATGGGACAAACTAAAAAACAAAGTCAATCATTCCGTAAAACGAAAAAGCGCCACTGATTACTCAGTGACACTTCGTAGTGCTGACGAAATTTGCTCAGCAAATTTATCAGCATCCTGACTTCCCTGTGGGAACGTCAGGGCCCGTATGACTGTATCTTATTATTCTTCCGGATGTTTTCCTCGCCCTGGGTAGTGG